>VGGM01000363.1 GCA_016868515.1 Bacteroidota bacterium
TCTCACGCTCATTATTCAGCGCCGTTTATTATAGACCTTTATCTCCTCGTAGGCCGGACAACCTGTAAGCCTGTTGAACATTTTCCATGTGAGCGTTAAGCCCGCAAATGTATACCAGTCGTTGTTATGCGTCCATAACCTGTGCTCAGGATCAACCTGATCAACCAAGCCGTCAAAGTTATCATAAAATGTTTTACGAAAACCATACTCGGCCTCCAGCCCAAAATTTTTATGAGGGGTGATCTTAAATCCCACAGAAACTGGCAGTACCGGCGTGTATGTGAAAACGTCGGTGGCTATGAAACATATTCCAAACCCGCCGGCCAGGAACGGCGTATATGTCCACCGCTTTGCGGTAGTGGCATACGGAAAAAAGTTGAACTCAAATAAAGCCGACATCTCTCCTATATAACCCGAGAATGACTCACCGCGACCTTCCTGGAACGCATTTCCCGAAAGCTGATCGCTGCCGCTCAACGAAGCTGCCATGAAGGAACTCCTTAATGAATGTCTGGGATGTATGTTGTACCTGTAGAACAGGCTGGCGCCTGCTCCGGGCGAAACGAAAAGACGGTCAGGGTTAATGTCGCCCAGATAGCCGGTAACGCCTGCTGAAACACCCCAGTCAACACTTTGCTGGGGAAAGAGTGTAAGGGTGGTAAAAAGTGTTATAACTGCTGAAAGAATTCTTGTCATTTTCCCGGTTAAGTCAATTACCTGTTACATAATAAAGAAACCACGGGATGCACTCTCTGCATACCGGAAATTATAAACGCCCGTGTCGGTGGAATATTGCAGCCGGCAATTCATTTTCAATTACGCTTGTCTGCACCCCACATCAACTTATTTCTCAACGTGGTAAAGAAATCAGACCCGTGCAGTACAATGGTCTTCAATCTCTCGTCCGACTGCCTGATTGTCAAACCGGTTGAAAAGGGAAGCTTGTTCCACCTGAAATCACATGTTGCCAGATACTCCTCTCCCCTCCCTTCAACAACAATATCAAGAGTGCTCTCCCCTGAAATAACTATCGGCCTTATAGTCAGATTATGAGGCGATATCGGTGATATTACTATGCTCCTGTCATCGGGAGTAAGAATCGGACCTCCCGCACTCAGATTGTACGCCGTTGACCCTGTGGCAGTACTTATTATCAGTCCGTCGGCCCAGTATGTGTTAAGATAGCTTCCATTTACGTCAACCTGTATTGTAATCATATTAAGGTCAGCCTTCTGAATTGTTATTTCATTCAGAGCAATGGCATCACCCTGGGTGAAAGGTGCACCAGGGCTTGCAATCTCAAGAAGGGAGCGTTCAACCACATCATAGCTGCCATTGTACAACATGTTGAGTGAGGGAGACAAATCATCACCTGCGATATTGGCAAGAAACCCAAGACGGCCGGTATTCACTCCAGCCACAGGAACCTTAAGCCGCCGCACCATCATTACGGTCTCCAGATAGGTCCCATCACCTCCAACACTTAAAGCAATATCGGGAAGCTCTTTAAGGTCTTCAAGCCTGGTAAATTTCTCAACCATGCCACCCGAACATGATGAGTACTCTCCGGCTTTCTCGTAAATGTGAAGGAAGGTGCCCCTGCCGCACATCTCCTTAACAAGCTGGGAGACGCATTCTATGGTTCTGCGGCTCTTGTCCTGACTGAATATGGCTACGCGTTTTAGCACAATCTTAAATATCAAGATACTTCATAAACATATCGAACCTGTCGGAATAAAACCTGTTAAGCGATTCATCCTCAGTTAACCAGGTCTTTACCTCGTATCCGTACCTTTCAAAGGTTCTGATTATTGATGACAGGCTGGTAGTGTTAACCTTTAGTGTTATCTGAAGCCTTGTTGATTCCGAAATTGAAGTTATGTATGAACTCAGAACCCTTGCGTTGTTCGATTCCACAATCTGGGAGATCTGGGCAAGTGAGTAATCACGCTCAAGCACATCAAGCACAATGATGCCCCCGGGCAAATCCAGCCCCGATATACGCGCAAGGTAACCGACTATGTCGCTGACCAGTATTACTCCCTTAAAGTGCATCTTTTCGTCAAGTACCGGAACCACCGAAAGGTTCATTTTTGAGGCTATACCAATTACGTCGAAGATATGAGTCTCCAGATCAACATAGGGTTTAAAAAGGGTCAAAGGGTGATTACCGATAGGCTCATCAGGCTGATTTATGTCGTAGATGTCAACATCAGATATCAAACCAAGGAAATCCTGGTTATTGACTATTGGCAGATGGGAAATCCTGAAAATCTCCATCCAGTTAAGAGCTGTCTGCCCTGTGTCAGAGGTTTTGAGTGAAGGAATCACCTCCGATATCAGATCCTTTGCTACCACCTTACTGCTTTTGTTTTGCAGGAACTAAAGTAATAAAAAAAAGTTTGTACCTGCATTTTTTTAATTTTGTACCGGTTCTACCCTAACTGAAATACAGATTCTGTTATGACAAAACTAAGTGTCAACATCAATAAAATAGCGACCATAAGGAATGCACGCGGCGGAAACATGCCCGATGTTCCCATGGCTGCCGTGCTGTGCCAGAGATATGGAGCCGACGGCATAACGGTTCATCCGCGGCCCGATGGCCGTCATATAAGATACAGCGATGTTTACGACATCAAACCATTGATTACTACAGAATTAAACATTGAGGGTTACC
>VGGM01000364.1 GCA_016868515.1 Bacteroidota bacterium
CAACCTGCCGGGAAGTCGCGTCTTTCACTTCCGGGCAACATGAACCCGGTTACCATCGTGCTTCTTCTTGCTGCAGTAATTCTCACCGGCAGGATAGTAGTCAGAGTATTACAGAAATCACATTAACATAATTTTCACCGGAACCATGTAACTTACATGCCTTACATGGCATGTATTGCTTTTATCCTGGTCACTTGAACATCATCACCGGCCAAGGCAGGGTGTTGCGGTAGATCCGGTAATAAGGCACCAGCATGGCGCCAAACGACCGGTTGTAACCGGCAATGGAGGGAATAGAAGAACCCGCAAAATCGAGTATAGTATTTGTGCCTGCCAACTCTTCGGCAATTGAGTTGATAACGAAATATCCGGTGCGGTTTTCACGGCTCTCATCACTGGTGGCAGTAAACAGAAGGGTAGCGTTGCCCGGCACCTCGACCACAAACAGGGCGTACACAAGCTCGGCACTGCTGTTCCTAACCCCAATGAGCCGACCCCTGCCGCCTGATATACAAAACTTCATCAGTGCGGCAAGCTTCCTGTAGTCGCGCGGTTTCACGCCCCTGAGACCCAGCCCTGTGTTCCGCCGGAACAGGTTAATGGCTTCAAGGGGATCTTCAAGATTTTCGATTTCAGGTTTCAATTCAGCGGCCAGTTTGATATTTCTGCGGCAGTCGCTGCTGTATCCTTCCCATATCGCTGAATATGGCACCGACAGGTCAAGTTCATAATTGTCACGCTCAACTATTCTGAAGCTGCCGTCATCAGGCATCTGAGCAATGGAGATATCCACAAGCCTGTAGAACAATGGCATAAAGCTGAGGTATTCATCGAGTTTCACTGTCACATTGTTGTCGGGTGAGAAGATACCCAGCTGCTGCATGAATACCGGCGTGGCAATGTAGTAAAAGCCATACTTTCTGAATGCCGGGACAGGGAAAACCGAATCGTAGTCATCATCCACCAGGGCTTCCCACCCGGGAGCCATCAGGTCGAGATACCACGAGTATGCATATGGTTTACACGACGGTATGCTTCCAATACAGGCATCCCATTTTGCCTTGTCTATCTGTTTGTGCGACAGGTATTCAATCATTGCCGGAACCGATTAAAAGTGTATGTTCGAAAACTTCTCTCCAGCCCTCCCATCCGTTACGTTCGGTAAGACTGCTGTTATGCCATATGCTCAGAAAAACTCCTCCGGTCACCACCAATGAGTCTGCTGTTTCGGTAATGACCGATTTGGCCTTCTGAACATCAAGTTTCATGTAGTCTTTCAGGGTTACATCCATAATTGCAAATGGCGACATCACCAGGGCAGTCTCCTTCTCGGCCACGAGGTCATAAAACCTGAAGGGTACGGAGATACCTGCCCTGAATCCCGGCCGGGAGGGATAGCCAAGGGTATAATCGGTTTTTATTCCATTCGCATGAAGCCACCGGCAGGTGTCGGGAAACCTCAGCACCAGGTAATGCTGACGCGATACAGACGGAACAATACCGGTAACCCTTGCAAACCTCTCTCTCTCCTTCTTCATCAGCGATCCGTCATGCCCTGAATTATACGAGAAATGAATACCTGCATTGTACCGTGATGTAATGCGCCTGACCAGTTCGCCGTAGATTTTGCTGCCGGCAGGATTGTTTCTGTCATATTCCGACCAGGAACCGAAGGGAAGGAAAAACAAGGCTTCTGCTCCGGCATTATCGACAGCCTCAAAAATGTAATCGTAAACGTCGTAAGGGTCCCTGTCGGTTCCTGAAAGCGACCTCAGGCGCTCCATACCGGCCCCTTTTACCAGGTCGCTCATAAACCCTGCGGCACCGCGTAACACCCCCTTACCCCTGTAGGCATAGGCCTGATCAATGTCGAAGGTAACCACACTTCTGAACCTGTTACGCCTGAATGCAAGAAACGGAATCTTCTTCAGAAGGGCCAGGGCAAGTCTTCTTGCCCACAGCTCCACCACCGGTATTCTTAAGAATCCCAGCCTGAAGGCAAGTGAATCCTCGGCCATGAACCGGCCATGCCTGTCGGGCCCGAACTTCCGGTACTCCTCATACCTCGTCAGCATCCAGAATGAGGCGGCAAAGATATCAAAAGGCAGATCGGACGGTGAATCGGACGGGAAAAGAAGCATCAGTCCCCCGTCTGAAGCAGCCGGCGGATCGTCTGCCCTTATTCCGGTTTCGGAAAGTATCCCTTCAGGTTTAACGTTGAACGCTTCGGGGAGGCGTTCAGCAGAATAATTCAGAAATGGAGAATTTCCAATCTTCCTGCGGTCGGTCACCACCTGAAACGACAACCCGAGAAGATCACGAAGCACAACCCCGGCTACATATTCCAGGCGGGGTGAGCTGACAGCGGTATAAAGTTTTATGTCGACCCTCTCCATGTATTCAAATTTATGGATTTTTTTTGGAACCATGCTCTGTGGGATGAGGGAACAGGTTAAGCGTTAAGCAGCAGCACCGATTACCGAACACCGGATACCGACTACCCTTCTCCATGCCCCATGCCCCATGCCTTATGCCCCGTCTCCTTTATGCCCTTGTATGCCTTCATACTCCTATTACGCCACTACGCCACTACGCCACTAGGTCACTACGCCACTACGCCACTACGCCACTACGCCACTACGCCACTACGTAACTACGCCACTACTCCATTACGCCACTA
>VGGM01000365.1 GCA_016868515.1 Bacteroidota bacterium
CGGTGCTTTGTTGACAGCAATCCCTGTAAATTCTGCAACGAAAACATCAATCGATGAGGTGAGGAACAATTTAACGGTCACCTCGGATGAAAAGGTAGACAAGGTTGCCATAAAATATGAAGAAGCGCTAGAGGGGATAATAGACCGCCAAGATAGAGAAAAGCTACTTCTCGTGCTTAGGGATATTCAGAATGAGGTATTCGAAATAAGAACACAAAATGAAGTTTTAAAAAACTTCTCATCTATCTCAGAAATACTCATAGAGAAGCAACTTGATACTCGTGAGTTTCTATCAAATTTGGAAAGTAGCTACGAGAATACAGGACAGATCTCGGTTGGAGAGATGAGTGAGTTAGTTAAGTTGATGCAGGCTAATGGACTTCTAAAATACTACGACTATAGAATTCCGATACTAATGCTTGTCCTCTGCGGTGTTATCTCAATTTTTCTCGCATTCAAACTGAAGCAGGCCGACAAGAGGCAGGGCTACGGGCTTGAACTGCCCTCGGGAGCAAAGAAATAGTGATTCTTTTCGGGCGCCGGTTGCGGAAGAGCTGATACCGGTTCCGAACCAAATATTAACCACCTTGTTTTATAACAGGGTGGTTTTTTGTTTGAGGGGGATTGACTAAATTGCATCACTAAACTTAAACTGAGAGATGAAAAAAATTGGATTGTTATACGGACCTGTGGGAGGTTCAACAGAGAGGGTGGCAAAGCAGATTCATGAGATAATCGGCGCTGACAAATGTGATATCCTGAAGGTGCGGGATTCAAAAAAGGAAGACTTATCGAGGTATGATAATATAATATTCGGATGCTCTACCATTGGCGCCGAAACATGGCAGGCCGACCAGGTGAAGAGCGGCTGGTTTACATTCATCCATGAACTTGGCAAGGCCGATCTTAAAGGCAAAAAGATAGCAATATTCGGACTGGGCGACCAGATAAGATATCCCGACCACTTTGTTGACGCAATGGGGGAGATATATGAGATCCTTATAGGCAGGGGAGTTGACACCGTTGGTAAAGTCGATCCGGCCGGCTACCAGTTCACCGATTCGAAGGCCTTATCAGGAGGCAGGTTTGTAGGTCTTCCCATTGACGAAGAATTCGAGGCCGACCAGACTGAGAGCAGGATCAGGGAATGGCTTAGAGAAATATTACCCCAATTCAGCTGATAATAATTTCATCGAATTACTTTAATGCGAGGCACGGAATATTCTCCGTGCCTCGCATTTTTTGTATAGGTTGGAAGTGTCTAAAAGAGCCGGTCTGTTAACTTATACAACTATATTCTGACTCTACAGAATGATGTTCGATACCTGTGTTAGTGTGATAACATGCCTACATACGGTGTTATAAGTATTAGATAGACAATATTATAACTATATAAGTAAACTCTACATTAATATTGAGTGTTGTGATGATTGTTTTCTGGTGGTACTACATCTGTGGTTTCCCGATTAGTATACATTTGTAGTTGAAATTTTTCTGACAGGTTAACAAAAATAAAATCAAGTTATGGTTCCTTTCAAGCGCGCTAATCAGTCAATTGAGCTTCTTGACGGATTTATGAATACCATCGATCAGGGCATGGTAATATTCAAGGAGGGGATAAAGAACTATCTTTTTGGAAAGAGGGAGAATTTTCTCGATAATCTGAGGACACTTTCCAATCTTGAGACCGAGGCTGACATAACAAAGCGTAAGATAGAGCAATTACTGTATACCCAGTCTCTGATGCCTCAGTTGAGGGGTGATATACTCCGTCTCCTGGAGGACCTTGATAATATTATAGATCTTGCCAAGACCAATCTTTTCCAGTTTGACGTTGAGGTGCCCTTCATTCCGGCCGAACTAAATCAGGATCTGATCAAGCTTGCTGAACTGTCATGTAATGCAGTTGAGTCGGTGATACCGGCCTCACGCGCCTACTTTCGTGATCCGGAGTCGGTGAAAGAGAAGATTCACCGTGTATATCTGTATGAGAAAGAGGCCGATAAGCTGGCAGATGCCATTAAACGAAAGGTGTTTCAGGAGATGCCTGATCTGAAGCTGAGTGAGAAGTTCCATCTTCGCTATTTTACTCTTCACATAGAGATTCTATCGGATGCTGCCGAGCGGGCAGCCGACCTTCTTGCAATAATGGCGATAAAACGAACCGTATAGATTTAATTACCCGGTAGCCAAATGTTGTTTACAATCTTCCTTTCCAGCGGTCTGTTTCTTGGGTGGTCACTCGGGGCGAACGATGCTGCCAATATTTTCGGCACAGCTGTTGGTTCGAAAATGATCAGGTTCGGGAGGGCTGCTCTTATCGCAAGTATATTCGTTATTATTGGAGCTGTATTTCAGGGAAGGGGTACATCGGAGACTCTTTCAAGTCTGAGTGCTGTTGATGCACTTGGAGGAGCATTTACGGTATCACTTTGTTCTGCGATAACGGTTTATGGCATGACCCGTAACGGTTTACCCGTGTCTACCACTCAGGCCATTGTTGGTGCCATAGTGGGCTGGAGCCTTTTCACAGGCAACAAAACAGATGGAGCCGTTCTTACCAAAATTATCGGATCATGGATTACCAGCCCTCTTCTCGGGATGTTTTTCGCTGTACTTCTCTTCATAGTGCTCCGTCAGTTGCTCAGACGGATAAAACTTCATGTCATAAAACT
>VGGM01000366.1 GCA_016868515.1 Bacteroidota bacterium
AGGGAAATGGGATTGAAGGAGAGTGACTTCTGGTGGTACCTCGAAACCCGCCGCTTCGGCACGGCTCCGCACAGCGGATTCGGGCTCGGCTTCGAAAGACTGATGCTCTTTATGACCGGTATGAGCAACATCCGCGACGTGATACCATTCCCCAGAACACCCAAGAACGCCGAATTTTAAAACCTATATTCTTACACCACCGATAAATGCTTAACCAGAAATTGCAGCAAAAGCTTCTTCAGAAGCTCTCGCCTCAGCAGATCCAGATGATCAAGCTGCTCGAGGTGCCTGCAATATTGCTTGAGCAGCGTATCAAGAAGGAACTTGAAGAGAACCCCGCCCTCGAGGAGGGCCCCGATGACGATGTTGCCGATAACACCGACGATGCCGATGATGCCGACGACCAGGCCGACAACGACCATGAAGAGTTCACACTCGACGATTACCTCGACGACGACGACATTCCGGAATACCGGCTGCAGGTAAACAACTACAGCAAGGATGACGAGAAGCGGAGTGAAATTCCCTTTTCGGCCGGATCGTCGTTTCGCGAACACCTTGTGTCACAGCTCGGACTAAGAACCCTCTCTGAAAGGCAAAGGGTACTGGGCGAGTATATCATTGGCAACATCGACGAGGATGGCTACCTGCGCCGTGAAATTCCCAGCATCACCGACGACCTTGCGTTCCTCCATAACATGGAGGTAACAGAGAAGGAGCTTGAGGAGGTGTTGTCAATAATACACGATTTCGACCCGGCCGGTGTGGGGGCACGATCGCTGCAGGAGTGCCTGCTGCTGCAGATAGCACGCCGTGAGCCCCGGAACAGCTCCGCTGATACGGCCCAGGAGATACTTGCATCGTATTTCGAGGAATTCTCAAAGAGGCATTACGACAAGATAACACAGAGGATGGGGCTCACCGATGATGATCTCAAAGGCGCCATCGACGAAATACTGAAACTTAACCCCAAACCCGGAGGCACGGTGGCCGATGCCTACAACGCATCGGCACAGCAGATTATGCCTGACTTCATTCTCGAGCAAACCGATAACGGGCTCGATCTCCACCTCAACAACCGCAACCTGCCCGACCTAAAGGTGAGCAGAACATACTCAGGTTTGCTTGAGTCATACAGCCGCGACAAATCGGGCAACAGGGATCTGAAAGAGGCGGTAACCTTCGTGCGCCAGAAACTTGAGGCTGCAAAGTGGTTTATCGATGCCATCAGGCAGAGGCAAAACACATTGCTTCTTACCATGAATGCAATACTGGAATACCAGAAGGAATACTTCACCGAGGGCGATGAAACGAAGATGAGGCCTATGATCCTTAAGGATATAGCCGCCATGACAGGCCTCGATATCTCTACAGTTTCGAGAGTGGCAAACAGCAAGTATATCCAGACACACTTCGGGATGTTCCCGCTGAAGTTCTTTTTCTCCGAAGGACTCCAGACCGACAGCGGAGAAGAGGTATCAACACGTGAAATCAAGAAGATACTTGAAGAGTGTATTGGCGGCGAGAACAAGCGCAAGCCCCTGACCGACGAACGGCTTACGGAAATACTGCAGGAAAAGGGATACCAGATAGCACGCCGTACCGTGGCCAAGTACCGCGAGCAGCTGAATATACCTGTTGCCAGGCTCAGAAAGGAGATTTGATGCACCAAAACCACACAGGCAGCAGCCTTGAAATGCCGGCCGGCGAGCACCCCGGAACCCGGGCTAGGGAAAGCAGAATTGCCGGATTCATTGCCTGGGCGGTAACAATTGTCTTTCATCCTGTTTTTCTTCCTCTATATGGTATGTTGCTCATATTCAACATCCCGGCCCTGTTCTCCTTTTTGCCGGGTGGCGCCCGCAGGGTAGTATTCCTGATGGTTCTTGTCAATAACGTTTTGCTGCCCCTGGCCATGCTTCCCCTGTTCAGACTGCGCAATATGATTTCGTCATACAGGCTTGAAGACCGCCGGGAGAGGATCATCCCACTGCTTTCGGCATCGCTCATGTATTTCATTACCGCAATTATGATTTACAGGTTCCAGCTGCCGGCACTCATAAAAGCATTCTCGTTTGCCTCGGCGTGCGTGGTCTTTGTAACGGCACTGCTAAGCTTCCGCTGGAAAGTGTCGGTACACGCATCGGGTGCCGGTGCCATGGTGGCAACGGTACTGTTGATATCGTTCAAAATGTACGCTGTGCTGATTTGGGTGGTGGTTGCCGTAATACTTGTATCCGGAATGGTAATGACGGCACGAATCTGGCTCAGGGAACACACCCCCGGGGAGGTGTATGCCGGATTCCTTGCGGGATTCACGGTTATGGCCCTGGCAATGATGGTTTAATGACGGCGTCCGGCATCCGGCATCCGTTACCCCGCACCTTCTCTTTTTAACCCGTAACCCGTAACCCGCAACTTGTAACCCCTTTACGCCCTCTTCCCCTATGTCCCCTACGTCCCTTACGCCCCCTACGCCCCTTACGCCTTCTACGCCCATTACGCCATTACGCCATTACGTCACTACGTCACTACGTCACTACGTCACTACGTCACTACGTCACTACTACATTACGCCCTTTTTCCTATCTTTACCCCTTTGTATAACATCAACAAAACCCAACACAATGAGAAGTATATTATTAATCCTAACCGCAA
>VGGM01000367.1 GCA_016868515.1 Bacteroidota bacterium
AAACGGTGGGGTCGATACTCAAAAAGGGCGACTACGTGGTTTATGAATCGACCGTGTACCCCGGGTGCACCGAGGAGGATTGTGTGCCGGTGCTTGAGAAGTTTTCGGGACTAAAATACATTACCGACTTCAAGGTAGGGTTCTCGCCCGAACGAATCAATCCGGGCGACAAGCACCATACGCTTACCTCAATTGTAAAGGTGACGAGTGGCTGCGACCCTGAATCGGCTGAGAACATTGCGCGCACCTATGAACTGATAATAAAGGCCGGTGTGCACCGGGCAAGCTCAATTAAAGTGGCCGAGGCAGCCAAGATAATTGAGAACACACAGCGCGATATCAACATCGCGTTTATGAATGAACTCTCTATCATATTCAATAAGATGGGCATCAACACTTACGAGGTGCTCGAGGCCGCCGGCACGAAGTGGAATTTCCTGAAATTCTACCCCGGACTGGTAGGAGGGCACTGCATTGGCGTGGATCCCTACTACCTCTCATTCAAGGCTAAATCGCTCGGCTACCACCCGCAGATGATCGACTCGGGAAGGTTCATAAATGACAGTATGGGCCGCTATGTAGGCAAACAGACGGTAAAGAAGATGATTGCCGCCGGCAAAAACCTGCGTGAAGCCAGGGTTCTGATTATGGGAATAACATTCAAGGAAGATGTAACCGATATTAGAAACTCAAAGGTTGTTGACGTTTACAGTGAACTGCGCGACTTCGGAATCAGCGTCGATGTAATCGACCCGGGTGCCTCGTCACACGAGGTTGAAGAGGAATACGGCTTTAAGCTTTCAGATGGTCCCGGGGGAAAATATGACGCAATAATAATGGCTGTAAGCCACAGGCAATATCTGGGCATCGAAGAGGAAGACCTGACAAAGCACCTTGCAGAAGGAGGGATTGTTGTCGATGTTAAGGGAATCCTCAGGGGACGCATCAGACACTTTACATACTGGAGTCTCTGAAAATGAAGGAGAAGGTACTGGTAACGGGAGGAACAGGCTTCATAGGGTCACACACTGCTGTTGAACTGCAGCAGGAGGGCTTTGAAGTGATTATCGTCGATAACTTCACCAATTCAGAACCTTTCGTTGCCGGCCGTATTGAAGCCATCACAGGCATCAAACCGATTGTTGAACCGTTCGATATGTGCGATGCAGCCAGGCTCGATGAACTATTCGTCCGGCACAGGGGAATCAGTGCAGCAATCCACTTCGCAGCCCTTAAATCGGTAGGAGAATCGGTACTTAAACCTCTTGAATACTACCGGAATAATATCATCTCGCTGCTCAACCTGATGGCATCGATGAAAAGTCACAAATGCAACGCGCTCGTCTTCTCATCATCATGCACGGTTTACGGACAACCCGACCGGCTGCCGGTAACTGAATCCGATCCGGTACGGCCCGCAATATCGCCCTACGGAAATACGAAGCAGATTTGTGAGGAGATAATCGCCGACACCGCCATGGCTCAGCCCGGCAGCCTGAATGCCATTTCGCTCCGCTACTTCAACCCCATAGGGGCGCATCCCTCGGCACTTATCGGAGAACTGCCGCGCGGTGTTCCCGAAAACCTTGTACCCTATATCACTCAGACAGCAATCGGCCTGCGCAGCGAGCTTAGCATCTACGGCAACGACTACAACACCCCCGACGGCACAGCGATACGTGACTATCTTCATGTGGTTGATCTTGCAAAAGCACACGTTACTGCACTGAAAAGGCTTCTTTACGGCATCAATAAAACTCAGTACGAAGTTTTCAATCTTGGTACCGGAAAGGGCGTATCGGTTCTTGAGGCAATAACCTCATTCGAAAGGGTATCGGGAATCAAACTGCCATACCGTATTGCACCCCGCAGGGAAGGCGATATCGAAAAGATATGGGCCGACCCCTCGCTGGCCAACCGCGAACTGGCATGGAAAACGGTAAGCTCACTCGACGATGCAATGCTAACTGCATGGAACTGGGAAAAGGAATTGCGTAAAAAAACAGGCAAATGAGCAAAACTGTTCTCATAACCGGCGGAGCCGGCTTCATAGGTTCACATGTCGTGCGCAGGTTCGTAAAACATTACCCCTCGTATACCATTGTGAACGCCGACAAACTAACCTATGCCGGCAACCTCGAAAACCTTACCGATGTTGACAAGGAACTGGGATACAGGTTCGAAAAAACAGATATCTCCGATAAAAACCAGGTCACTGAACTCTTCAGCCGCTATGACTTCGACGGAGTGATCCACCTTGCTGCCGAATCGCATGTAGACCGGTCAATATCCGCCCCCGATGACTTTATTATGACCAACATTGTGGGCACGGCCAACCTGCTGAACGCCTGCAGGAGTAAATGGAACGACAATTCAGGAAGAAGGAGGTTCTATCATATCTCAACCGATGAGGTGTACGGATCGCTTGGTGCCGAAGGCCTGTTCACCGAACACACACCTTATGACCCGCGAAGCCCCTATTCAGCTTCAAAGGCCTCGTCCGACCACCTGGTAAGGGCATACGGGCATACATACGGACTTGAGTACGTAATCTCCAACTGTTCCAATAATTACGGGCCAAACCAGTTCCCTGAAAAGCTCGTACCACTGGCAATAAACAACATAATTGGCAACAGGCCGGTGCCGGTTTACGGCAA
>VGGM01000368.1 GCA_016868515.1 Bacteroidota bacterium
ACAAGGCGATTGCAGCAAAAGACGATATTACCGTAATCAGGATCAGCTCCGACCGTATGCTTAATTCCTACGGGTTTATGAGCAGGGTTTATGAGGTGTTTGAGTATTACAAAACGTCAATTGACATGATTGCCACTTCGGAAGTCTCAGTGTCGATTACCATTGACAATTCGTCGAAGCTTGATGAAATTGTTGCTGACCTCCGCAGGCTTGGAAGTGTGGAGGTTGAGAGCAAACAGACCATAGTTTGTGTGGTGGGTGATTTCAGAACAGACAGGGCAGGCTCGGCGCCTGAAATTTTTGAGGCATTGAATAACATACCCGTTAAGATGATTAGTTACGGTGCCAGTCCCATCAGTCTCTCCCTGCTAATTGACGGACGGCACAAGGCTGATGCGCTTCGCTCACTTCACAGTCACCTGTTTCCATTGAAAAATGCCAACTGAAAAGGATATCCGCAAGTTTGACGGGCCGAAAACACCCTTCTATTACTATGACACCGATATGCTGAACCGGACACTTGAGAGTGTGACCAGCGAATCAGCAAAGTACGGCTTTCATGTTCATTTTGCGGTGAAGGCCAATTTCAACAGGCGCATAATGGAGACCATCGCCGGCCATGGTCTGGGTGCCGACTGTGTATCAGGAAACGAGATAAAACTGGCACTGGAAACAGGATTCAAGCCTGCCGATATAGTATTTGCCGGAGTTGGAAAGAGCGACACAGAGATCGGATATGCGCTTGATTCTCGGATATTCTGCTTTAACTGTGAGTCAGTGGCAGAACTTCAGGTGATTAATGAACTGGCAGTTGCAGGAGGCTCTGTTGCTTCAGTTGCCCTGAGGATCAACCCCAATGTCGATGCCAATACTCACTCCTATATCACCACAGGCATTGAAGACTCAAAGTTTGGCATCAGGATGGAAGACCTTGAGAGGGCAGTGTCGTTTGCCTCAGAAAGTAATGGATTGAAACTGAGGGGTATGCATTTCCACGTCGGGTCGCAGATACTTAACCTGAATGTATTCAGGAACCTCTGCGTAAGGATAAACGAAATGCTGAATTGGTTTGACAGCAGGGGAAACTTTATCGATGTTATTAACGTTGGCGGGGGACTGGGCATTGATCATTCAAATCCCGATGCATTACCTCCTTTTGCTGAATACTTCAGGATATTTGGCACCATGCTGGAAAGAAAGCCCCACCATAAGATCTTTTTTGAGTTGGGCAGGGCAATAACCGGACAATCAGGTAGTCTGATTACCAGGGTTTTATATATTAAGGAGGGAGAAAACACCAGCTTTGCCATTGTCGATGCAGGCATGACCGACCTGATAAGACCATCGCTTTATCAGGCCTATCATAAAATTGAGAACATCACCTCGGCAGTCGGGGAGGTGAGGTATACTGTTGCAGGACCGGTGTGTGAATCGGCCGATGTTTTTGCAAGAAACATACCGTTGCCGGTAACCCGGCGGGGCGATCTGCTGGCTATCCGATCAGCCGGTGCCTATGGTGAGGTAATGGCATCGAGGTACAATATGCGCGACCTGCCCGGTTCAATATTTTCCGATGAGGCAATATGACAAACTCTTCCGGTACCAACGCTTAAGAATGGAGGTTATACTATTTTACCGGGCCCGGTTGCCAGGTGTGCAAGGTGCTTGAGCGGTTTACCGGGGGAATTCAATACTGACCTCATTCAATAATTGAATCGTACAGCGCCTGAAGGATGCCGGCCCTGATTCCCAGTTCAGAGAGGCGGTTATTGTTCCGGGTTGGGTAGACCCTGTTCGAAAGGAAAACGTAGGTAATCTCCTTCTCCGGGTCAATCCATGCGAACGTGCCGGTAAATCCCGAGTGTCCGAAACTTGAAGGGGAGGCACCCCGGGCGGGGTAAACCTCATTGTCGGGAAGCTCAATGTTCCTTGGATCTGGCTTATCAAATCCCAGTCCCCGCCGGTTATCATTTTCAGAAAACTGGTAGCTGGTATACTCCCGCATAACCTCCTCAGCAATAATCTGTTCACCGGCGTAGTTACCCATCCTCCGGTACATCTCCATAAGTTTCATCAGATCATTGGCTGTGGCGAAGAGCCCTGCATGCCCCGATATGCCACCCAGCATCGCAGCACCCTCGTCGTGTACATAGCCGTGAATCAGTTGTTGCCTGAACATTGTATCATTCTCGGTTGGAATAATCCTGGACAGAGGGTATATAGTGTATGGATTGAAAGTGATGTCGAAGGCGCCAATTTTGGTATAGATGTTTGTGGCAACAAAATCGACCCAGTTTTCGCCTGTTATTGATCCGACTATCTCAGGGGCAATGATGAACGTCAGATCGGAGTAGAGGTATTTCTTATCACCCAGTTTCGAGTCTCTTATCTCTTTGAAGAGCCTGTTTCTGTAGGTCCTGTGAATGAAGAGGTTATCGGCTACAGGTACCGGAAACCTTGGAGATGGTCCGGGCTGGAAGGTTCTGTTTCTGAATTCCCCGGTTGCATCATTGAGGGTCTGCCTCCAGAAAGGTATCCACGATACGAGCCCGGCCTGGTGGGCCAGCATATCCCTTACTATAATCTTCTCCTTGTCGGATCCCCTGAACATAGGCACATAGGTTCCGAGGTATTCATCGGGATTGAACA
>VGGM01000369.1 GCA_016868515.1 Bacteroidota bacterium
CGGATGCAGCCTGGCCATCATTTTTTTATATATATTTCACCCATTAACCAAAACCCCGCATCAATGAGAAAAGCAATTGTTCCACTGATAGTTATGATTATGATCCTGATGAATTCATGTACCGAAGCGCAAAAGGCCGACATGGTAATTATAAATGGCAAGGTTCTTACTATTGACGATACCCGTCCGATAGCTGAAGCCATTGCCATTAAAGGTGAATTCATTGTGGCCGTGGGAACCACCAGGTCGGTTTCCAGAATGATTGACGAAGGGGTGACCGAAGTTATCGATGCCGCCGGAAGGCTGGTAATACCAGGATTCAATGACGCTCACGCTCATTTCGGACCGCTCAACCCCGACTATATCGAACTCAGGTATATAACCGATCCCGGCATTATAACCGAGAAGGTACGCGAGCAGGTTGCAAAATCGAAACCCGGCGAACTTATCAGGGGCGGTCACTGGGAACATGAAATGTTTACCACAAAGGAGTGGCCCACAAAGGAGCTTATTGACGTCGTCGCACCAAATAATCCCGTGGTTCTGAGCCGGACTGACGGACACAGCGTTCTTGTGAACAGCTATGTCATTAAAAACTCCGGAATAACCAGGGATACCCCCGACCCGTTCGGAGGTGAGATTATGCGTGATCCTGTTACGGGCGAACCCAACGGGATATTCAAGGAATCGGCAATGGACCTGTTAAGGTACGGTGCAGTAAGAGTTGAAAGGACTGCTGAGGAAGAGGCTGAACGTACCCGAACAGGCTATCTTATGGCCCTGCAGATGGCACGCGAACTTGGGATCACCAGCATCCAGATTCCCGGCAATGCAAACTGGGAGATGTATGAGACACTGATGGCCAGTGGCGAGCTAACCGCAAGAATTGATATTGGCGCTGTGCTCACCCACAATGTTGAAAGGCTTCTGAGATACAGGGAACTGGCTGATAAGTATCCCCCGGAGAGCAACTGGCTGAGGTTCGGTTATCTGAAGGATTTTATGGATGGAACACTGGGTTCGGGAACTGCCATGATGTTTGAGCCTTTCAATGATGAGCCCGATAAAACAGGCCTTCCCCAGATTACTTATGAGGAAATTGAGAAGAGGGTACTTACGGCCGATTCGATGGGTTTCCAGATCGGGATTCACGCAATTGGCCCAAGGGCTAATAACTGGATTCTAAACGCCTGCGAAAAGGCAATTGAAAAAAACGGGAAGCGTGACAGCCGCCACAGGATTGAGCACGCGCAGATTCTGATTGAGTCAGATATACCAAGGTTTGCACAACTGGGAGTTATACCATCAATGCAGCCCACCCACTGTATTACCGATAAGAGGTTTATTGTCAAAAGAATAGGTGAAGAGCGGGCACGATGGTCATATACATGGCGCAGCCTGCTCGATGCCGGCGCAATTCTGGCATTCGGAACCGACTACAGCGTGGAGCCGCTAAATCCCATGGAAGGTCTTTATGCAGCTGTCACACGCAAGGACAGGATGGGCGAAGAAGGCGACGGATGGATTCCCGAGGAAAAGCTTACAATGGAAGAGGCAATCAGATACTACACCTGGGGTGCTGCCTATTCGCAGTTTATGGAGGAGAGAAAAGGAATTCTCAAACCAGGCTACCTTGCCGACATTGCAATCACCGACAGGGACCTGCTAACTATACCTGAGAATGAAATTATGCAGACAAAGGTTATCTATACCATAACCGGCGGAAAAGTGGTTCACACCCTGGAACAATAGGATAAGCAGCAGGAACCCGGGACCTACTCCTTCATTAATCCCGGGCGGAGCTTCCGGGTGCGTTCAACCGATTGCTCGTGCCTCCACTTCTCTATCTCACCGGTATGACCCGAGAGAAGGATGTCAGGCACCTTCCACCCCATAAAACTGGCCGGCCTTGTGTATACGGGCGGCGACAGCAGGTCGTCCTGGAAAGAATCAAGCAGCGCCGACTGCTCATCGGTGATGGCGCCGGGTATCAGGCGTACAACAGCATCGGCAATAACCGCCGCCGGCATCTCACCGCCTGAAAGGACATAGTCACCTATCGATATCTCCCTGGTTATCAGGTTCTCCCTGATACGGTGGTCGACGCCCTTATAGTGTCCTGCAAGAATTATAATGTTCTGCTTAAGGGCAAGCTCATTGGCCATCTTCTGTGTAAACGGCTCGCCATCGGGCGATGTGTAAATTATCTCATCGTAGAACCTCTGGCTCTTCAGATGCTCAATGGCCCTGTATACCGGCTCTATCTTCATTACCATACCCGCACCCCCTCCAAAAGGATAGTCGTCAACGCTCTTATGACGGTCGTTGGTAAACTCCCTCAGGTGTACGAGGTTTATCTCAACCAGTCCCTTTTCCCTTGCACGTTTCACAATTGAGTGATCAAGTGGACTCCCTATCAGCTCGGGTAAAACAGTAATTATGTCGATTCTCATAGCATGCAAAATTACACATTGTTTGTATCGGGTGCAATTGTTGCCATATTACTGCTATTTTTGGACTATGTCCGAATCTGAATATATTGACTGCCGGGAAGGTTGCGGCGCCTGCTGCATAGCCCTTGATATCTCCTCATCCATTCCCGGAATGGAGGGAGGCAAACCTGCCGGGATGCGTTGCATACACCTTA
>VGGM01000370.1 GCA_016868515.1 Bacteroidota bacterium
TGAAGATAATCACTCAGGGCTGTTGAAAATATACCCGGTGCCGGCGCGAAACATCATTACCGTTGAGCTTCCGAAGGGTAGTCCGGAGTCATCGCTTACGGTTACCGATTTGGCAGGCAGGGTAATCTACACATCCGGGCATAAGGACAATTTCTTCGAAATTGATTGTGCCCGATGGTCTCCGGGTATATATAATATAAAGGTATATATCAACGGCTTTTCGGAAACGGGGAGAATCATAAAGAGATGATCTGCCGGGATAGTACCTGACGGGAGGTCAAATATTCTCGCAAACGCAGGCATGTCCGGAAAAAAAGAGTGAGGTGTTCGCTCTCGCTCTCACTCTCACTCTTTTTTGTGTGGTGCCACTCGGAATCGAACCAAGGACACACGGATTTTCAGTCCGTTGCTCTACCTGCTGAGCTATGGCACCCTGTTTGGGACTGCAAATATACTTTTCAAAATCAATACTGCAAACAGTTTGGCTGAAAATCTGTTTGGATTCATCGGGGCTTAGTGGTACTTTTGACAACCCTGGAAACTATTTTCATTCGATGGAACTGCACTTCTGCACCCTTGCCAACGGAATCAGGCTGGTTCACTATCCGGTGAAGGGAGTGGTGGCACATTGCGGCCTGATTATTAATGCCGGATCGCGCGATGAGGATGATAGCGAACACGGAATTGCACATTTCATTGAACACATGCTGTTTAAGGGAACAACCAGACGAAAAGCCTGGCACGTGCTCAGCTGTCTGGAGGACGTTGGTGGCGAGCTGAATGCTTATACAACCAAAGAAGAGACAGTGATATATGCATCGGTGCTGAAGGAGCATTACGGCAGGGCTGTAGAGCTGATAGGTGACATACTTATAAATCCCTCCTTTCCTGCAAGGGAGATCGAAAAGGAAAAGGAGGTTGTAATTGAAGAGATTAACTCATACCTCGATAATCCGGCCGAGCTTATCTTCGATGAATTTGACGAGATTGTCTTCACAAACGCTTCCCTTGGCAGAGGGATACTCGGAACCCCTGATTCCGTTAAATCATTCACAGCCGGGGCCATAAAAAGGTTCACCGGCAATAAATATGATACCAGTGGCATGGTATTCTGTTCGGCAGGAGATATCTCCGCCACACAGGCTGAGCGACTGTTCAGAAAGTATTTCGGTCCGATGCCGGCCAACTACTGCAGCAGGAGAGTCAGCATGGAACCAGGATACAAGGCTGTTTCGGTATCGCGTAACACAGGTACAAACCAGGCTCACTGCATTACCGGAAATATTGCATATAATCTGCACGATACCCGGCGCACGGTAATGTATCTTCTCAACAATATACTTGGCGGACAGGGGCTCAATTCGCGACTTAACATGTCACTGCGCGAGAAGAACGGATATGCCTACAATGTGGAATCAACCTACAATCCTTACAGTGATACAGGTCTGTTTTCAATTTACTTCGGAACCGATGAGCGTAACATTGCGCGGAGCTTTGGCATTGCGCGCAGGGAAATGGACAGGCTGATGACCCGCCGTCTGGGCCCGGTACAGCTGTCGAGGTCAAAGAATCAGGTAAAGGGCTATCTTGCCCGGGCCTACGAGAACCATGAACATTTAATGCTAAGTATGGGGAAGAGCCTTCTGGTATTTGGCCGTATTGAGCCTGCCGAAGCAACTTACCGCAAGATTGAGGCAATTACTGCAGAACAGATAATGGAAACGGCCAATGAGGTATTCTGCCAGCAGGAAATGTCATCGCTGATATATCGCTGATACCATGGACAGAGATACTGAATCATATATTCTCGATCATTCCACCCCCGAGGATCCGTTGCTTAATGAGTTGTACAGGTTTACCCACCTTCACCTGGTGAACCCAAACATGGCTTCCGGCCACCTGCAGGGGAAGCTTCTGGAGTTTATAACATATATGATAAAGCCCGGGCTGGTACTCGAAATCGGTACCTACTCAGGCTATTCGGCAATCTCTATTGCCCGGGCGCTGCCTGAAGGCGGGATTCTCCATACAATTGAGGAGAATGACGAGATCAAATGCATAATCGACCGGTTCATAAAAAAAGCAAAGCTATCCGACCGCATTGTGCTGCATTCCGGCAGGGCGCAGAATATTGTACCCGCTTTAGGCCTCAGGTTTGATATGGTTTATATTGACGGCGACAAGAGAGAGTATGTTGAATACTACAGACTTGCACTCAATCAACTTGCTCCCGGCGGAGTGATAATTGCCGACAATGTTCTGTGGGGAGGCAAAGCACCGCAGGGCGATACGAAGGATACCCAAACTAGGGGTATTATTGAGTTCAACAAACTGGTCAGGGGTGACGATTCAGTTGAAAAGTTGATTCTGCCCCTGAGAGATGGGGTGATGATGATAAGGCGTAAAGACAATAAGACGTATAAGGGCGTATAAGGGCGGCTGCACCGCCGCACAGGGCTAAGAGCTCAGAGCGGAGGGTGTGGGGGCATATAATGGCGGAAAGCAGGTTCAGGGTTCAGGCTTCAGGGTTCAGGGTACAGGGTACCGCATGCCGGACACCAGATGCCAGATGCCTGATGCCGTAATACCTGTTAATTATTTCACAGAACATTTGGATATTTAAATAACTCAATTAAATTTGTAACAC
>VGGM01000371.1 GCA_016868515.1 Bacteroidota bacterium
CCCCAGTAACGCCATACAGTTTAACCAGTCCCATCTCAATCACCTGATGGCCCGGATAGCTCAGAAAGGCATCCCAGCCAAAGTCATTATCCACCAGTTCGGCTGATTTGATTGCAACATCAAGAAGGGTTCTCTTACCGGTAGCCTGGTAATGTGCCACGGCGGCCTCATACAGGTGACCTACATTATAAAGCTCGTGGCTCAGGTCATTGGTCTTTTCCCATCTTTTTCCCCTTGCCCAGCTGTGAAGTCCCTTTCCGCCGTGCATCTCTGCAATGGTGCGATTGGTATAGAGGTATCCATCATCCTCCTGCGCCAGTGCTATCTTTCTTATAAGGGTATCAAGATAGGCATCCAGTTCAGGGTCGGGGAAGGTCTGCAATGAATACGCAGCTCCTTCAATTATCTTGAAGACATCGGAATCATCAAACGGATAAATTGTCTGAAACATTCCGGTATCGAGCCCGGCTGCTATTTCAAAATTCTTTACCCGTCCGGTCGATTCGCAATAACCGAAGGCAATAGGTATTGTCACTTCATGGTTCCGTTGAATCCTCGGAGCCCAGAAGTCGTCAGCAACCTGCACCGAAGTAAACGGAACGGGGGTAACCGGATAGCCTCCACTCCCCCCTTTATCACAGCCTGCCATAACCGTCAGTAATGCACCCAGCGATACAATAAATGTAAATCTCGTCAGCTTATTCATCTCAGCTTTATTGTTTAATGTTGTTTTTCATCCGCAAGACCTTCTTTTTGACCGGGACTCGTCTCCCGGTTAGCTTCTTACTGCTTTTTTAATCTCCTTCAGCCTCTTCATCACATCGTTGGAACCACGGCCAAAATAGTCGTGAACCAGTCTGTATTCCGCAAAAAGAAGGTCATAAACATCAACGTTCTCCTTTATTGGACGGTAAACGGTATCCTTAAGTTTGCCCATAGCCTTTGCCGCATCAACAATGTTGTCATATCCCCCTGCCTCCGATCCCGCTGCAACCGCACCAAACATGGCCGATCCCAGGGCAGGTGCCTGCGGACTACCCGATATCCTGATCTCCCTGTCTGTAACATCAGCATATATCTGCATCACAAAAGGATTCTTCTCGGCGATCCCGCCGGCTGCATAAAGACCGTTAACAGGAACTCCGTACTCTTCGAATGTGTCAATTATCATCCTTGTTCCGTACGCTGTTGCCTCAATAAGGGCCCGGTAAATCTCCTCGGGTCTGGTAAGAAGCGTTGCACCCAGCAGCATTCCGGCAAGGTCAACATCAACCAGAACCGACCGGTTCCCGTTCCACCAGTCAAGGGCGATAAGCCCGCTTTCACCAGGCTTCAGCTTCTCAGCCTTTGAGGTAAGCAACTGGTGAATATCCATCCCCTTCGATGCAGCCTCAGCACTGTACTCAGCAGGTGTGCAGTTCGCGGCAAACCACTGGAAATGGTCGCCCACGCACGACTGACCAGCCTCATAACCATAATAGCCTGCTATAATACCGTCCTCAACAACTCCGCACATCCCCGGAACCGTCTTCTCCGCGGTTCCGAGAAGCATGTGGCAGGTTGAGGTTCCCATTATCATAAGCATCTTGCCTTCACTGGTGATTCCCACGGCCGGCATCGATACATGTGCATCGACGTTGGCTACGGCAACGGCAGTGCCGGGCAACAGGCCCGTGAGCAGTGCCGACTTCGCGGTTATTGCTCCGGCCTTTGTGCCAACCGGGTAGATATCTCTCGAAAGTTTTTTGTCAACAACTTTACGCATTGCCGGATTGAGTGCCGCAAAAAAATCATCCGGGGGATAACCGTCATGCTTATGCCACAAACCCTTGTAACCTGCTGTACAACTGTTGCGCATCTCTTTTCCTGTAAGCTGCCAGACAACCCAGTCGGCTGCCTCGATGAACCGGTCGGCAGCCTCGTAAACCTCGGGCGACTCTTCAACTATCTGCAGTATTTTCGGTATGAGCCACTCCGACGATATTTTGCCGCCATACCTGGCAAGCCACATCTCGTCGCGCTTTCCGGCTATGGCATTAAGTCTGTTCGCCTGATCCTGTGCAGCGTGATGCTTCCAGAGCTTGATCCATGCATTAGGGGTCTTCCTGAACCTTTCGGTGAAACATAGCGGTGTGCCGTCGCTCATAACCGGAAGCATTGTACAGGCAGTAAAATCAATTCCAACGCCTATTACCTGACCGGGTTTAACTCCCGACTTCATAAGAACATCAGGTATGGTTTTTCTGAACACTTCGAGGTAATCCTGCGGATGCTGAAGCGCCCAGTCAACCCCAAGCCTGGTGCCGTCAGGCAGCCTTTCGTCCATGACTCCGTGCGGATATTCAAAAACCGATACCGCAAGCTCTTCCCCCGTACGGGTATTCACCAGCACCGACCTACCCGAAAGTGTCCCGAAATCAACTCCTATAGCATATCTCTCCATTATTATTATATCATTTTCGTTTCTTACTCTGCCCGTAGTAGGCTCCAGTGCCATGCTTTCTGAGAAAATGCTTATCGAGGAGATAACCCCCGATATCCTCACTACGGCCCAATATACTGGTATACAGAGCTATACGGGACACCTCTTCAAGCACTACCGCGTTTTCTACAGCCTGTTTGGCCGTGGTTCCCCAGGTAAAAGG
>VGGM01000372.1 GCA_016868515.1 Bacteroidota bacterium
GGTTTCTTAAGTGAGATGTTATTTATGCCCGGGTTGACTCTTTCGGAGTGTACAATTCTGCCTCCCACGTCAAGTACCGTGAGTTGCGTAACCGTTTCTGCCTCAATACTGAACCTTCCGTCAGAGGGATTTGGGTACAGGACAACTCTTGCTGCGTTTTCAGTGATTATACGCGTCAGGTTGTCAGTTTTGAAGGATATCTGGTTGCCATAGACTGGCTGACCGCCACCCTTCGGGCTCATGACGTATGCCCTGGCATAATAGGTTGTATTTGGCTGCAGAAGTCTCATTGTATCTGTATAGCTCGCCCAGGAGTTTCCGGAGTATACCACGAAGTTTGCAGTGGTGGGATTCTCAGTCAGTGCCCAGCAAAGGCCTTTTCCACCGAAGGGGAGGCCACCAGTGGAGACAATTGTTGCCCCGCTGTTAGCCGTAGTGTCAGTTATGTGTGTTGCTTCAAGGGTTGTTAACGTTGGCGCTGTGAGTTGTGCTCTCCATACTCCTGCGCCCCTGGTTCCCATATATGCTCCGTAATTGTTCATGACAAACGATGCTGCCCTTGTTCCGGCAGGATATCCCTGGTTATTCCATACAGGCTGCCAGGTTGAGCAGTTGTTGATACTGGCCAGCACACCTGCCGAACTTGCCAGATACCAGACCCCCCCGTTGAACCGTAGATTATTCCATCTGATCTGATAATCACCCTTTATGCCTTCGGTGCCCTGCTGAACCCATAGGTCCTCGGTATCATCGAGCATATAAAATCTTATTTCTGCCGGAAAGATGTTGTAATCCCAAGCGGCGAGCAAGAATTTTCCATCGGCCCTGAAGTCTGCCATTATTTTTGCCACGTCATCCCAGTCCCACTGGTCGGATATCACGATATCGTACTGGGGACCATCGATATTGGATGTAATATCAAAGAATGATAAGCCTTCGTTCTCAGACAGATAAACCCTGGTCTTATTGTTCTTCTGACCGAAAAGGAAGAGTTTTCCGCCCGATGCATTTCCCCTGAATCCATATACCCTGTCGAGATTCAGAGACGCAATTGCCGTTGAGAGGTTGACCCATGAGGCGCCTGCATCTTTGGTCATCTGGTAGGTGCCCTGGTCATCGTCATTGCTAAGGAAGTAGATTGGCCATATACCGTTCATTCCGGAAAACCATATGTTCGCTGAATCGGGTGTTGTCGTAATCTTATTCCAGACACCTGCCGAAAGATCCTGGTTCAGAAAAAGGAATAGTTTTTCGTCAAAGGGATTTTCAGCGGCAAGAGCATAGACATAATTACCGGCGCCCCTGATGTCTTCCACAAGATAGATGCCAATGAAATCGGCAAGATTGCCGTTTGCGCTGGTCCATGTCTCACCGTTATCGGTCGATTTTATTATCCCTTTGGTTTGATCCTGGCTGATAACCACAAGGGTTCCGTCGGAGAGTGCCCTGAACTGATTAAAGTCACCGGCCTGTATGCCCGGTGCTTTCGACCAGGTGTTACCGCCGTTGTCGGAAGTTACGAGCGAAGAGTTGAAATGAGCGCCGAGAATCCTTCCGGTGCTGGTCTGAACCATTTTCGACTCGAATATAGGGAAATCGATTCCTGGGTCAGATACAACTGTCCAGTTCTCTCCATTGTCAGTTGATTTGAATAATCTCATTTCCAGATTCATGGATACATCGGCAAATAGAGCGGTAGCCAGGATGAGCCCTTCCAGAGAATGTGCCCTGAAAGCCATGGCAAGGCCGTAACCTGTCAGTTCGATACCATTCATTTTCTTCTCCCATGCCTGTATGCTGAAGTTAAAACGGTAATAGGCAGGTTCTCCTTCATTGGTGAAAAGAAGGTTATTTCCGGCAGGCTCTATCGATAGGCTCCGGGCCCATATTTTTGGGCTGCCGGGAAGCCCCGTAACAGGGACAGGCTGAATAGTATTGCCGTTTGTTGTTGACCAGAGTTTCGGGGCGGTATCGTCATTTGGCTCCTCAACAAGGAAAGCAGCCCTTGAGTTTTCATGGTTGACAAATTGCCACCACGAGGCACCGTCTTCCGTCAGAAGTGCTCCGGGAGTCCAGTCGGTGCCATTGTCAGAATGGGCGAGGCGGGTGATCTGTTTCATCAGGTCATTATCCCAGTAGTTCATTATCGCAAGAAGCCGTGTGCCGAAACTTGAAAGTCTGTCGAGCCACATTCCTGGCTGAAGACCGTTTATCGTTGCTTTTGACCAGGTTAGACCATGATCGGTTGATTTGTAAATTCCGCTGCCGGTAGTTATCCAGGTTTCATTCCTGGGGGGACCGATAAATGTCATTGAATGTACACCCGAGTAGGTGGTGTCGAGTCCCGATACACTAAGAGTCCATGTAGCTCCGTTATCGGCAGACCTGAACACCCCTGACTCATTTGCCAGTAGAACGGCCGATCCTGTATAGACAATGTACTCATATTCCACTGATGAGAGTTCTGGTTTGTCAACAAGTGACCATTGAGCCCTGGTTGGGGATGATAGCAACAGCAGGACAAAGATTGCGCAGATTTGTTTCATGATTTTCGGTTTTGAAGGGTTAAGAAAGGTGTTTTGAAACTCCGATTATGGGTTTTGGTTCCGGCAA
>VGGM01000373.1 GCA_016868515.1 Bacteroidota bacterium
TCATCAGGTACATCTTCCGCAATCCATAGGCAGGGGTGCCGTATTTACCAATGTAGTACTCGGCGGGCTTCAGCAATCTGAGCATTGCAATCCCGCATTCATGCTTTAATGGTTCACTCATCTCTCAATCGGTTTTTTCCGGCAGGTTAATTTTCTGTCTTACCAGGTATGAGTCGCCGAAAGTACCCCTTACCCTTGCCAGTACACGGGTTGCTTCTATCCTTGTCCTGAAGTCGCCTATCCTCACTATAAAGAAGTTCGGGCTCTCAAATTCGTAATATGCCTTAAGATCGGGAAACTCATTGATAACCCTGGCCATTACCTTTGCTGCCTCATCGCGCGCAGTCGTACCCGCTTTCCGGAAAACCTGGATACGGTAACCGTCAATCGCACCGGCTATCCTGTTCGACTCAATATGCCGGCTTATAAGAGTATCTATGGCAGCATCGTGAAATATAAACATCTCTCCCCTGTCGGCTCCCTGCGATGTCTTGTTCATCAGGTCTGTTGTTCTGATAATGCCCTGCGATACAGCCGACTGGGCAAGCACCAGCGATGCCAGGATAGCGGGAATCCATTTCATGGCGCGAATTTAATCTTTTTTTTATTCATCAATAACGGGTTTAAGCGCCAGGTAGTATTTCCCCGAGTTACTGCCGGCTATCAGAAGATTTCCCGCATAGTTGATAATAAACGACTCGGCCTTTCTGCCGGTATCGTAAGAGTCGCATGCATCGAAAAACCTTATATGCCTGTACTCCGAACCGTCGGTTTCATTCAGAATATTAACTATAAAACAATTGCGGTTAAGAACGTAAATGAGTCCGTTGTTGCCTTTTCCGATCAGGGCGGTTGCTTCATTTGAGTTTTCAGGGTACTTCTTCCATATGACAGTACCGGTTGGTGTGATTAAAGCCGCGAAGGAATTCATCAGTAACTGACCTTCAAACTGCAGTTCAGTTCTTCCTCCCACAAAATAATCACCTGCATCCGAGTCGGTCAGACTTAGCGATGCCGCACCATATAAAGGGTTGTTGGCCAGCTCCCTCTCCCTGATGGTGGCCAGCGACTGATCAACCTTTACGGCAAGAGCCTTTGGCCTGGCTGTACCGGTGGCTTTGGTTACCGCCACCATGAAACCGCCATCGGCATTCATCACTGCCCCTGAAATCCTGAAGAAATCGCTCTCTGTCCGGGTTACCTCCGTAAGAACAGCCCCGGAAGTATCAAAAACCACCTTCATAAGGCCCGATGCCAACCCGGTGGAATCATCAGGACCGCTTCCGCACAGCGCCACAATCTCACCGCCAACCTCACTGGCGAAAAGAAAAACCTCCGTAACGTATATTTCAGAGGATACTCTTTTTTCCCATATCAGCTGCCCCTGGTTATCGACTCTCGCAAGTATCAATTCCCCGTCCGATCCTCCCGCTGCAATGCAGTATGCCGTATCGAACATAACCGATTTATAGGCACCCTGATCTTCAGCACTGTAGCTGTAAACCTTCGACCCGGTTCTGCTGCTCCTCATCAGGTATGGTTTCCCTCCGACATCGCCTGCACTTATATACCCCGAGTCAGGGGTTGCCGTAAGGAACCATGCAGTCCCCTGCCCTGCAAAATACTCCCATAGGAAATCCTCATCATCCCTGTTGCACGCTGCCACAGCAATCAATATTGCCGCGACTGTCAAAATTATCCTTCCCATCATGCCTCTGTCTGGTTCAACCCCAAAAGTAGTAATTCCGCCAGTTAGTTCAAAACTCTTGCCATTGCTTCAGTGGCAGAGGCTCAAACCAGAAGGCCGGAAAAGCAGAGTCCGGTTACGTATGATTTACGAACCAGACTCTGGTAAAGAAAACCGAAAACTGAAAACTACCTTATCAGATTCATATCCATCGACTCCTGCTGATCAGACCTTCTCTGGTAATTATTGAAGTTATAGGTAACCGTAAGGGTCAGAACCCTGGGCTCGGGTATAACAATTGTGTTGACCTTGAAATTATTGCCTGCCGATGTACTCTTTATCCTGTAGGAAGCCAGAACATCCCTGAAACCAAGGCTCAGGTTCAGCTTCTGCTTCATCAAACCCTGATTGAGTCCGGCGTTCAGCATAAAGGCACCACTGGTTCTCCCCTGTATATTAATTGATGGACCTGTGTAGATACCCGACAGTGAAAACCGTGTTGTTTTTGTGAGCAGGAAGATGGCATTCGTATTCGTGCTCCATGTTACTGTATTGTCATCGGCCCCCTCTGCCATATTCCCGTCAACAAGCTGATAATAATAGAGGCTTCCTGAAGCCATCAGCCTGAGCCAGCTGACGGGTTGCAGGTTAGCCGTGAGTTCTCCTCCCGCCGAGTGCGATACTCCTGAATTACCCGATGTAAGGTAAAGACGACCATCGTTGTCAACCTCAACCAGACTCGCAATAAGGTCGCGTGAACGGCGGTAGAATGTCTCAACCGAGTACATTCCCACCCCCGACTGCTTCTGATAGTTGAGTTCAAACGAACCTGTGAACTCAGGGCTCACCTCCGGATTCCCCTTAACAATGGTCTGATCATCAACAAACTGGGGAAACGGATTAAGAACATTCCTTCCGGGC
>VGGM01000374.1 GCA_016868515.1 Bacteroidota bacterium
AGTCCGGATATTTCTGCCTGAGAAACACACCACTTCCAGTCTTTCTCTATGTTCGAGGCATTGACAACAAGAAGATACTTCTCAGAAGAAAACCTGTAAACCAGCAGGTCGTCTACAATGCCTCCCTTTCCGTTCGGGAAGCAGGAATATTGCACCTTCCCGTCATACAACGCCTCAACGTCGTTGCTGGTCACTCTCTGGAGATATCTTGTCGCGTTGGGCCCTGTCACCCAGAATTCCCCCATATGTGAAACATCAAATACACCTGCTCCGTTTCTCACGGTAATATGTTCATCGTTTATTCCGGTGTACTCAACAGGCATATTGTATCCGGCAAAAGGCATCATTCTGGCGCCCAGAGCTTCGTGAAATTTTGTAAATGCAGTATTCTTCATCTTTGGAAAGACTTTGGTTAATGGGCCTAAATGTAGACAATTTGATATAATTATACCTTGAATAAAATCATAATTATCCCTGCTGAAAACCAGAGAAGATTATTTCAAAACTCCAGAATCTTGAACTCAACCCTTCTGTTTGCAGCCCTGCCGGCTGCTGTCTCGTTGCTTTCGATAGGCTGGGCCGGACCAATGCCCCTGGTCTCAATACGAATCCTGTCAATGCCCTTCGAAAACAGATAGGAGGCTACAGCATTTGCCCTCTCGAGTGAGAGACGCAGGTTAACTGTCTCACTTCCGGTATTATCAGTATGTCCCGTTATCTCTATCTTCATTGTGGCATTATCATTCATTATACCGGTAAGTTTATCGAGCTCGGCAAACGATGCCGGTGTGAGTACAGCCTTACCTGTTTCAAAGAAAATATTGTTCAGGACAACACGCTTGCCAACAGTAATCTTGTTCAGGTAGAAATTTGAGAAGTAGGTTTTTCCTTCATAGCCGGCTGGTATTTCAACCCTTCTCATATCGGAGAGGTAGCCATTGCTGCTGATCTCCATCATGTAATTCTTTGGTTTTTTGACATTTACCCTGAAACCTCCATCGCTCTCGGCACTAATCAGGGATGCCACAACCTGGTAACTTTCGGGGTCAATTATGTCGATCCGTGCAACTACAGGCGTTTCATCGGCTGAATCAAGAATTCTGCCTTCAATAAAGAATTCAGGGTCAGCCACTACAGGGGGGACCTCCTTCACCACCTCTCTGACCACAAAAACGGTATCGACAATCTTCTGAGGTTCCGGTACAACAACCTCCTGAACTGGTTCAGGCTCGGGTTCAGGCTCGGGTTCTGAAGGAAGAATTCTGGCAGTGTAAATGTCCATCCCACCGAAACCGCCCGACCTGTTTGATACCATAAAAAACAGGGAATCGGAATGTGGCGCCGGTATGAAATAAAGATCGTCATATACCGAATTGAATGGAATCCCTGCATTTGCCGGAGCCCCCCAGTTTCCGTCCTCCTGCCTTACTGAATAAAATATATCGAACCCGCCCATTGACCCATGTCCCCTGGAGCTGAACCAAAGCGTATCGCCTCCTTTTGAATATCTTACAGCTTCCTCATCCATGGGTGAGTTCAGCACAGCAAGGTTAACAGGTTTTCCCCATCGCTTTTCAGTAACCTTTCTAATCAGATAGATATCCTTGCCTCCGGCTGAGCTCCTATTTCTCGAACTGACAAAAACCATTTCGTCACCCTTTGGAGAAATTGCAACCGAAGTCTCTGCATATAGCGAATTGATGCCCGATGTCTCTGGTTTTGGCTTCTGCCATACTCCCTTTTTAAGGTCAGAGGTCATAATATCGCCTTCCCCCGTGTAGCCGGCATAGAGGTACATTCTTGTACCTTCCGGGCTAAGCACCAGAGGAGCCTCACAAAAAGCAGTATTGATCTTACCTTCCAATGGCAGCGCAAATAACCACTTCTGATCACTGAAACCCGAGAAGAGAATATTCTCGTCGGGTAGTCCGTCATCATATGAACCCGATTGTTTTCCATCCAAAGGTCTTCGCGATGCAAAATAGAGTTTTAAACCGTCTCCTGAAAGTACGGGAGAATAGTCATCAAACGGGGAATTAACCGACTCCCCCGCATTAAGCACCTCAATTCTGGCTGTATCGCCCGAAACCTGCATTCCTGCATTCCCCTCATCTATATATCTTTGAACCAGGGCAACCAGCCGGGGGTCCTTCTTGTCCTCAAGCTCCAGGTATTCCGTATACTTGCTTACAGCCTCAATGAAATTGCCATTATACTGGTATGCCCTGCCTGCCAGAATCAATATGTCAGATGCAACGTCTGGTCTGAGTTCAATTGCCTTGAGAAAGTATTCAAGCGATTTATCCCGACCCGAGGTGAAAAGATAACACACCCCAAGCTTGTAGTTGAGTTCGGGGTTATCAGGATTATAAGCATGTGCGCTGCTGTACTCCATTATGGCCTCAGGATAATTCTTTATGCCGTCGGCGTACAGCTTGTCGCCGCGCCCTGCGCTCTTCCAGGCGGCATCAAACCCCGGTTTGTCGGTTCTGAATTCGCTTTTTACAATTTTGACGTCCTGTTGTGCCATCGAAAACTGACCAACCAGGGCGGCCAGGATAAGTAAAGAATACCTGAGTTTCATAGAAGTGT
>VGGM01000375.1 GCA_016868515.1 Bacteroidota bacterium
AACCGCAACAGCCAGGAAGAGAAGCTTCAGATATTCTCACTCAATATCGATGCCGATAAGACCATTGACGGCAAAAAGCTTCTGTACTACGGAACTGAATGGGTGTTTAATGATATAAGCTCGGTTGCATGGATTACAAATATCTCAACCTGGGTAAAAACACCTGCAGGGCCAAGATACCCCGACGGATCAAACCGGTTCAGCAGCTATTCGGTATATGGAGGATACAAGAATCCCGTCTCTGAATCATTCACACTGAATGCCGGACTGCGTTATAACTACGTTACCCTCAATTCAACCATCAGTGACAATTCGTGGTACAGTTTTCCATTCACCTCCATCTCTATTGCTAACGGAGCCATGACAGGGTCGGTGGGCATTGTGAAAAAAATAACAGAACAGGCCGATATTACTGCCAATCTTTCGACAGGCTTCAGGGCTCCGAATCTCGATGATGCCGGTAAGGTTTTCGAGTCAACACCAGGAGTGGTTGTGGTACCAAATCCCGGACTTCGTTCCGAATACGCATGGAATGCTGACCTGGGGATTTCAAAGAACTTTGGCCGGTTTCTACACTCCGAAATCAACGGGTTCATTACCCTGCTTGATAATGCAATGGTCAGGCGCGATTTCCTTTTCAACGGAGACGACTCAATTGAATACAGGGGGCAACTCAGCAAGGTAGAGGCAGTGGTCAATGCCGGCCGTGGAATCGTTTATGGTATTCAGCTCAATATTCTGGCCAACATTACCCGCGACATAAGGCTTAAATCAACCCTCAACATAACCGATGGCATGGATCAGGATCACATTCCCCTGAGGCATGTGGCCCCGCTGTTTGGAAACACTCATATTACATTCGAAAGACCAAGGTTAAAGGCCGATTTGTACGCTGTTTACAACGGTCCCAAACCATTTGATAAAATGTCTCCTTCAGAAGCTGAAAAGCCATATATGTATGCCGAAGACGAGAAAGGCAAACCCTTTTCTCCCGGATGGGTAACACTCAATGCCAAGGTCTCATACAATTTCGGCAACTGGGTAATGATGAATGCAGGCGTAGAGAATATTCTCGATCACGGATACCGTACCTACTCGTCGGGCATTGTGGCTCCGGGCAGGAATTTTATTCTTTCACTGCGCGTAACTGTATAGCCCCCTTTTGCTTTAGTGGTGGAAAATTCCTAGCTTAACAGCCAGACCAAAAACCTGATGCTGTTATGATTAAATTTCCCTCTTTTATCTCCGGAACGGTGATTGTTCTCGCTCTGGCTACCGTTTCGTGCGTTGTTGCCCCACCTGTAAATGAAGACTTCTTCGGTACCGAAGGCCCTGCCAGCGGTTCACTGATAATTGCAGGCGGAGCCCTGCGCGACACCTCGGTGGTTAACCGGTTCATTGAGCTTGCCGGAGGCAGGGACGCCCTGATAGTCTTCATACCCACTGCCTCGGGAGCTGAAAACTTCGACACTGCAAGAACCATCTCTCTGCTCACCTCAGCCGGAGCTACCAATGTGAAACTTCTCCACACCTACGACTCACTCATCGCCGACACAGAGGAGTTCTCATCCCTTCTGAAGGAGGCCGGCGGTGTATTCTTCGGCGGCGGCCGCCAGTGGAGGCTTGTTGATGCCTATGGCGGAACCAGGACCGAACAGGAGTTTAAGGAAGTCCTCGGGCGCGGTGGAGTCATCGGAGGCAGTTCGGCCGGAGCATCAATTCAGGGAAGCTTCCTGGTGAGGGGTGATACACGCTCAAATACAGTGATGATGGGCGACCACATCGACGGATTCGGATACCTTACGAACTCAGCAATTGACCAGCACCTTCTTGTCAGAAACAGGCAGCACGATCTGGTTGAAGTGCTTGAGGCTCATCCTCAGCTGCTTGGTATCGGAATCGATGAGAATACTGCCGTGCTTATTCAGGGTAACCGCATGGAAGTTATGGGTGAAAGCTTTGTCGCAATATATGACCGGAACCTCTGGAACAACCTTCCCGGCGATTCACTTTATATACCCAACGGAGGCAGGTTTTTCCTGCTCCGCCGAGGCGATGTCTACGATGTAATGGAGAGAAGGGTGCTTCGCTGGACAGGCGGAAATACAAGAAACATATTTGCTTCAACTGATCGGAGAGACGATGGAGAGGAATAAGAGACTCACCCTTCATGAAGTAACAAACAGTAGCGAAATAAGAGAGTTCCTGCTGCTTCCTGTCCGTCTTTACAGAAATGAGCAAAACTGGATCAGGCCGCTCGACAGCGATATTGAGAATGTCTTCAGCCCTGATAAGAACAAACAATTCCGCCATGGCGAGGCCATCAGATGGATAGCCAGAAACAGCGAAGGCCTGACCGTCGGAAGGGTGGCTGCATTCTACAGCAAAAAGGCAAACCCCGCTAACAAACAGCCCACAGGGGGTATGGGCTTCTTCGAATGCGAAAACAACAGGGAACTGGCCTTCTCCCTGTTCGACAGGTGCCGTGACTGGCTCTCTGAAAAGGGAATGGTGGCAATGGATGGACCTGTTAACTTCGGCGAACGCGACAGGTGGTGGGGCCTGCTTGTTGACGGTTTCGACCCTCCCAA
>VGGM01000376.1 GCA_016868515.1 Bacteroidota bacterium
TCTGGACAAAGGTTCAATTGGTGTTTCCAGCGGTGCAAGGCTGAGCCGCGGTATCTGGTAAAACCGTCGTGTGTGCATCTTTTGTGTAAGCAGTTTAGGTTAAATCCTTCGTATTGAAGCACCTATGGCATTAAGCCTGGTCTCTATGTTCTGATAACCCCGGTCAATTTGCTCAATATTGTGTATCACGCTTTCGCCGTCGGCCGACATAGCGGCAATAAGCAGTGCCACACCGGCCCTTATATCGGGCGATGTCATTACCGTACCCCGCAGGCGAATCTTTCTGTCGTGACCTATCACGGTAGCCCTGTGCGGATCGCACAGAATTATCTGTGCACCCATGTCAAGCAGTTTGTCAACGAAGAAAAGCCTGCTCTCGAACATCTTCTGATGAATAAGAACGGCTCCCTTTGCCTGAATTGCCGTGACCAGGAAAACACTCAGCAGGTCGGGAGTAAGTCCAGGCCATATGGCGTCGGCAATGGTCATAATTGATCCATCAATGAATGTCTCAATTTCGTAATGGTCCTGAACCGGAATGAAAATATCATCGCCCCTTCGCTCGAGTGTAATTCCCAATCTCCTGAATGAATCGGGAATAATACCAAGATTGTCGTATGATACATTTTTTATGGTTATCTCCGAGTTTGTAAGGGCTGCCATTCCAATAAATGAACCAATCTCTATCATATCAGGCAGGACAGTATGGGTGCAGCCGCCCAGATCTTTAACCCCGTCAATGTATAGCAGGTTCGAGCCAATGCCCGATATACCGGCACCCATCGAAACCAGCATTTTGCAGAGCTGCTGGATATATGGTTCACAGGCAGCGTTATATATTGTAGTCCTGCCTTCGGCAAGTACTGCTGCCATAATAATGTTGGCAGTGCCTGTTACCGAAGCCTCGTCGAGGTGTATATATGCACCTTTGAGTCTTTCGGCCTCAACACTGTAGATGCCGTTTTCAGCATCATACATGAAGTCGGCCCCAAGTTTTGAGAACCCCATGAAGTGGGTATCAACCCGTCGCCTGCCAATTTTATCGCCCCCCGGCTTGGGTATAAAGGCACGTCCAAAGCGCGCAAGCAAAGGCCCTACGATCATTATTGAACCTCTCAGGGTGGCGCTTTTTATGCGGAAATCATCCGACCTCAGATACCCGGCGTCAAGTCCGCCTGCTTCAAAGGTGATTTCCGAAACAGAGTGCCGGGTTAATTTTACTCCGATTGACTCAACCAGCTCAATAAGCTTCCTTACGTCAATAATGTCGGGAATGTTCCTGATGGTAACTCTCTCGGCGGTGAGCAGGGTGGCGCAAATTATCTGCAGAACCTCGTTTTTTGCTCCCTGAGGAACTATTTCGCCACTGAGTCTGGTTCCGCCCTGAACAATAAAGCTGCCCATATATCAGTATTGTTTTGGCTTTTTCCTGAGGAACGGCTTGTTGATTTTCTTTTTCTGTTTACCCGGCATCGGGGCCTTCTTCTGCTGCAGCGGAACCAGCGCCCTTGCTTCCATGAGCTTCGTTCCCTCAGCAACCCTTAGCCTTCCTCCCGATATCTCCATCATATCCAGAATGATGGTTTCGTCGGCAACCTGTCCCTTGTTCCAGGTAAGATATGACTTCTTCATCTGGTTGAGGATCATGATTATAAGATAATTCTTTTCAGCGCCGTCATCCATAACCGAGACACTTTTTATCATGTCCTGTATAACCCTCCCGTAATGCATGTACCTTATTGGCCCCTGATTATAGGCAACCCGCTTAGGCTTCTCTGTGAATTTTGAAGGCTCGGGTTTGGGATAGGGAGAATCAATGTCAAGTTCGAAATTCGATATCAGCGCCAGGTGGTCCCACAACTTGTGCTTGAAATCGCCCACATCGCGCAGGTGGGGATTCAGGTTCCCCATAATCTGTATTATTGTCCGCGCAGCCCGGTTCCGCTCTTCACGGTCCTCAATGGTCTTAATGTGGTTAATCATCTTCTGAACATTCCTCCCGTATTCCGGAAGCGCCATTCTCGAACGCTGCGTGTTGTAATCGTATATCATGTGAATTGGTATTTCTGCAAAGCTAACATTTTCCCTCCAATATATCCCTCAACCGATGATCGTTGTTTAGACTCATATTATGCAGCCGGCAGCCTGGGTTCTGCACATGCTCAGAGACCTGTTCACCTTCCCCCTCGGGATTGTATACCAGGTGAGAACGGCCCGGCTGCAGGCAGGCTCGGAATATCAGGGAAGAGTACAACAGCATCTGTGAAACTCCCCGGCAAGCCGGTGGCTGTTTTTCAGGATTGTTAACTGAACCCTGGATTCTGGTAAGGAGACTATTTGTTCAGGTAGCTTACGAGTATTCTGAGGTCATCAACCTTCTTGACATTTATCTTCTCTTTCGATATAAAGTCTTTAGCATCGTTGCCCCTGTTGCCGCATATACGTACAATATCCTTTGAGCTGCCTGCTCTCTCAGCCGGATTGTTTCCGGCCTTGAGGTATATTACACTCTTACCGTTCCCGAAGCGGGCAGGGGCGGGCTCCTGATATGGCTTGGCAGGCAACGCTTCATAAAAGTCCT
>VGGM01000377.1 GCA_016868515.1 Bacteroidota bacterium
AACAGGTCAGGGAGAATGCTGTGGCGGGCGACATGGATTTCATTGATTACAAGGAGTTTGATCCGGCGGTTTGAACAAACTTTCCGGGGTTCCCAAATTTGCGGCCATTGCTGCGCAACATAAAAAAATGAATCTCTTAATGGCTATCTTTGGTAAGCTTAAGTTAGATTCATTAAAAGGGTAAATTGTTTATGAAGTATTTCAGCGCCGCCTCAACGGTGGCGATTATACTGGCGTGCAGGGTTATTACGGCCCAGTCTGCTGCCGATTATCCCATAACACCGGTTCCGTTCACATCGGTATCGCTGGCCGACAGTTTCTGGCTGCCGAAGATAAGAACCAATCATACTGTAACCATTCCTCATGCCCTTGTTCAGTCGGCAGGCCGTATAAGGAACTTCAGCATCGCAGCAGGGCTTGAGAGCGGTATATTCCAGTCGCAGTACCCGTTTGATGATTCTGACATTTACAAGATCATAGAGGCAGCGAGTTACTCACTTTATTACAATCCCGATGCCTCACTTGAGAAGACCATTGACAGCATAATAAACATTGTGGCGCAGGCGCAGGAGCCTGACGGCTACATTTATACTGCAAGGCAGATAGGGGTATTCCCTGCAGGGTTCCCGGTAAGCTGGCTGGGTGCTTCGCGCTGGGAGAAGGAACATGATCTGAGTCATGAGACATACAACATGGGGCACCTGTTTGAGGCTGCCTGTGCATGGTATCAGGCCACGGGTAAGGATAACCTGCTGCAGATAGCTGTTAAGGCGGCCAATCTTATGGACAACACCTTCGGATGGGGGAAGCTGCAGACCTACCCGGGGCACCAGATAGCCGAGGTTGGTCTGGCGAAGTTGTACAGGCTTACCGGGGAGGTTAAGTACCTGAATCTTGCCAGATTCCTGCTTGATGTAAGGGGTCCGGGTGGAGAGGAGTATTGCCAGGCTCACCTGAAGGTTACCGACCAGACTACGGCGGTTGGTCATTCGGTGAGGGCTGCCTACATGTATGCCGGCATGGCTGATGTGGCGGCCCTGTTCGGCGAGAGGTCGTACATCGATGCAATAACAAGCATCTGGGAGGATATTGTAACCCGAAAGATTTATGTTACCGGGGGTATCGGAGCATCAGGTGGCAACGAAGGTTTCAGTGAAGCCTTTCATTTACCTAACTCATCGGCCTACTGCGAGACGTGTGCGTCGATAGGTAATATCTATCTGAATCACAGGCTTTTCATGCTACATGGCGACAGCAGGTATATTGACATTCTTGAGCGGACCCTTTACAATTCATTATTATCGGGGGTGTCATTGTCGGGTGACAGGTTTTTTTATCCCAACAGGCTATACTCATCGGGCAGCACCACCAGGTCGGTATGGTTCGGGTGCGCCTGCTGTCCGCCCAACATTGCGAAGCTTATACCCTCGGTTCCAGGCTATATATATGCCTTCAGGAGCGACACGCTATATGTCAACCTGTTTATGAGCGATACGGCCAGGTTTGGGTTTGACGGTGGCGATATGGAGATAATACAGTCAACCGGTTACCCGTATGGCGGAAGCGTGAGCATTGAATTGAAGCCTGAGGTGCCGCATGAGTTTGCATTGCTTGTGAGGATACCGGGGTGGGCCCGCAACGAGGCGATAAACGGAGGTCTGTACTTTTTTACCGACACATCCGCTGCCGTGCCGGTTGTGAAGGTGAACGGGCAGCCGGTGGAGGGGTTGATGGACAAGGGCTATGCGGTAATGCGGCGTACATGGAACCCCGGCGACAGGGTAACCGTTGAGTTGCCCATGGAGGTGAGAAAGGTGCTTGCTGATGAAAGGGTTACCGATAACCGGGGGAGGTTTGCGGTGCAGAGGGGCCCGCTGGTTTACTGTGCTGAGGGAGTTGACAACGGAGCTGGTTTCGACCTTTACAAGTATGAGCTGACGGGAGCGGCAACCAGCAGATATGAGACATTGCTTCAGGCCGGGGCGGAGGTTATAAGGATGAATTCGGTAACCCCTGACGGCAGCCCGGACAAGGAGGTGACCATGATACCATATTATATGTGGAGCAACCGTGGAGCCTCGAAGATGCAGGTGTGGCACCTTGTGAACCGGAAGGTTGTTTACCCCGACTCGCTGCACCTTGTTACATATAGTGATATTGCAACAACGAACTATGTTTCATCGTGGGAGAACCTGAACGCGATATTTGACCTGTATGATCCTGTGAGTTCGGCTGACAAGGGGCCGGGGGCATTTGGCAACTGGGCATCTGATGGCCGCACGCGCAACAGCTGGAACTGGGTGCAGTATACCTTTTCAGAGGCGAAGAAGATAAGCTCATCGGAGGTTTACTGGTGGAAGGACGGCGCGGGCATAAGCCTGCCTGACTCATCGTATATATCGTGGTATGATGATGCCACGGAGAAATTTGTAAAGATACCGTCGACGGTAAGGTGGGGCTCAGGAATATTGCTTAACCAGTATAACAAGGAGGTTTTTGAGCCAGTAAACACCAGGCAGGTAAGGCTCAACTTCTATGGTAAGAACTATGCCCAGGGAATACTTGAGTGGAA
>VGGM01000378.1 GCA_016868515.1 Bacteroidota bacterium
ACTGATATTCGCACTGCCTTCAGCCATGAGCAAGCTGGCCAAATACTTCAGCCGCAGGGATGATTAACTACCGTACCATAATAAGGGTCCTGGGTGCCCTGCTTATGCTCGAATCGGCGGTAATGATCCTTCCTCTGCTGGTATCATTTATTTACGGTGAAGGCACAGGATTCATGATCTTCGTCTCGGTTGCGGTTACCTTTCTTACCGGGTTCACAGCCCATGGGGTTTACCGCAAGGGAGAACTGTCTGTCGGCAGAAGGGAGGGTTTTATTATTGTAACCACCTCCTGGATATTGTTCTCTGCTTTCGGAACCCTGCCGTTCGTGCTTACGGGGTCAATACCATCGTTTACCGATGCCTTCTTCGAAACCATGTCGGGCTTCTCAACAACCGGAGCCACGATACTTACCGATATTGAAGCACTTCCGCACAGTGCCCTCTTCTGGAGAAGTATTATCCAGTGGATGGGAGGAATGGGAATCGTCGTACTTTCAATTGCTATTATAGGCGAGCTTAAGATTGGCAATTTCCAGCTCTTTTCAGCTGAGGTCCCCGGCGTAACCAAGGATAAGATACATCCCAGGGTTAAGGGGACTGCCAAAAGACTCTGGGCTATTTATGTAGCCCTTACCGTAACAGAGACATTACTTCTTCTGATTGGAGGAATGTCTCCATTCGACGCTATATGCCATTCCTTTACTACAATGGCGACGGGCGGATTCAGTACCCGGAATTTAAGCCTGGCTGCATTTGATTCTCTGTATATACATACAGTCGTTACAATCTTTATGTTTGTCGGCGGAATTAACTTCGCCCTTATCTACTTTGTTTTAAAGGGTAAGTTCAGTAAGTTGTTTGGAAATGATGAGTTCAGGTTCTATGTCAGCGTGGTGGTATTTTTCTCACTACTGGTAAGCCTGACACTTTGGATAGCAAATGACTACACCCCCGGAAAGGCCGCAGTGGAGGGAACATTCCAGGTTGTATCTATACTTACAACAACAGGGTTCACCAGTGTTGACTACCAGTTATGGGGGCACTTTCTTATTATGGTAGTGTTTATGCTGTGGTTCACAGGGGCATCGACCGGATCAACCAGTGGCGGGATCAAGATGCTGCGACTTCTTATTCTGACACGAAACGGCAGGCAGGAACTTCACAAACTAATCCATCCCAACGCTGTTCTGCCGGTAAGGATAAACGGTAAGGCGATTCCGGCTCACCTTATTCAGAACGTCCTCGCATTTGTTGTTTTCTATTTCATTATTCTTGCTGTGGGTGTTCTGGTAATGTCAATAATGGGTTACAATATCGACACAGCCTTTGGTGCCTCAGCTTCTGCATTGGGAAATATCGGTCCGGCAATTGGTGATGTTGGCCCGGCTTTTGACTTTGCCCATGTTCCCGCTTTCGGTAAATGGTTTCTCTCTTTTCTGATGCTTATTGGCAGGCTCGAACTGTTCACTGTGCTGATACTCTTCTCACGCACCTTCTATAAGAGCTGAAATCTTACAGCTCGAGCAGCCCCATACCCTGCCTCAGAATAACCGGTTCATCGCCGGTGCAGTCAACAATGGTTGAAGGTTCATTGTGTCCGTAACCCCCATCAACAACCAGATCGGCGAAATCGCGGTACTTTTCATATATCAGTTCAGGATCTGTGGTGTATTCTATTATCTCGTCCTGATCATGAATTGAAGTGGTCATAATCGGCCGTCCGAGTTCCCTTACTATCTCCAGGGCTATACTGTTTGCAGGTATCCTGATACCAACTGTTTTCTTCCTGTTGCGGAACATTTTGGGAATCTGATTATTGGCCTGAACTATAAATGTAAAGGGCCCGGGAAGATTCCGCTTAAGAAGCTTGAAGATATTATTATCGTGAACTACCGTGTATTCAGACAGCTGGCTCATATCATGAAAAATCAGCGACATATCGGGATTGTCGGGATTCATCCCCTTGAAACGGGCAATCTTCTCAATTGCCTTTATGGCATTCACATCGCACCCCATTGCATAAACTGTGTCAGTGGGATAAATGATTACACAACCCTTCTCGAGAGCCTCAACCACCTTTCTTATCTGCCGGGGGTTCGGATTTTCGTTGTATATCTTTATCAGCATAAATAAGTTGCCGGCAAAAATAGCCTAAATTGAATAAACAGCAAAACCACTGCTCCTGCCCTGTTATGGCTGGTGGCACACCGCATACCGCAAAAAAAAAGGGGTAAGCTACTTACATCGCACCGCTACAACCGCCTACCCTTGCTACCTTCCGGTCCTGGGGGAGTTCAGCAGGAGCTGATCGTATAAGACTTACCCTGTGCAAAGGTAAGAATTATGAGGTAAGCACCAAAACAACCGGTGAGATAATTTTACTGTGCAATTTGAACTATCTTTGCCTTATTCAGCCCCTTTTTTAAGGCTAAAGGCATGAATAGTAAAAATGAAATAATTGCGAAATGGACCTCTCCGTAATAATTCCCGTTTACAATGAAGACGAATCATTGCCCGAGCTGGAGCGCTGGATAGAAAAGGTGTGCGTCGATGGTC
>VGGM01000379.1 GCA_016868515.1 Bacteroidota bacterium
CGGCCCGCAGGGCTGGCAATGAGATGCTCTTCCAGATGCAGGCACTGCAGAATATTGAGATATTCAGAATGTACGATGTCAGAAAGATCATCACCATCTGTCCGCACTGCTACAATATTTTTAAAAATGAGTATCCCGATCTGGGAGCGGAAATTGAGGTGATCAACTATATTGACTTCATAAACGGGCATATCGGGTCAGGCAGACTGAAGCCCGACATGTCGCTTACGGCGGGCATGAGGGTGACTTATCACGATCCGTGCTACCTGGGACGCGCCAACGAAATATACAACGAACCCCGCGAGGTGCTGAAGGCCCTGGTTCCCGACATAAAAGAGATGAAAAGGAACCGTAGTTATGCCATGTGCTGCGGCGCCGGCGGAGGGCAAATGTTCAAGGAGGCAGAGAAGGGCGACAGGGAAGTATTTCTTGACCGTGCCGGTGAGGCGCTCGAAACCGGGGCAAATGTTATTGCGACGGCCTGCCCGTTCTGCATGACAATGATGACCGACGGCATTAAATACAAGAACCGCGAGGAGGATGTCAGAAACCTCGATATTGCCGAACTGCTGGTTCTTTCAATGGGATTATAAAAACTTAAAATATTGGAAAAATGGAAAATGTTAAGGCGCTGAAGAGTGGTGAATTTCTGGTAAGGTCGGTCAGTCCGGTTACGGTTTTTATTCCGGAAGAATTCGATGAGGAGCAGAAGATGATTGCCCAGACATGCAAGGATTTCCTTGAAACAGAGGTGTATACTAATATTGAGCAACTCGAGAAGGGCGACCGGGAACTGATGAGTGTCATTCTGAAGAAGTCGGGTGAGCTTGGACTTATGGGTATCGCAATACCTGAGGAGTATGGCGGCTTCGGACAGTCGTTCGTTACACAGATGCTTGCTGCACAGACCACTGGTGCAGGGTATTCATTTTCAGTGGCTTATATGGCCCACTGTGGAATCGGTACTATGCCGATAATGTACTTCGGGAATGAAGATCAGAGGCAGAGGTATGTCCCGCGTCTTGCCACAGGAGAACTTATCGGAGCCTACTGCCTTACCGAACCGGGGGCCGGTAGTGATGCCAATTCAGGTAAGACAAATGCACGGCTGAGCGAAGATGGCAGAAACTATATACTTAACGGCCAGAAGATGTGGATTACAAATGCCGGCTTTGCCGATATTCAGATTGTATTTGCCAAGATTGATAACGACAGGGTACTCAGCGCGTTTATTGTTGAGAAGGATTACCCGGGTGTGGTTATCGGCCCCGACGAACACAAAATGGGTATAAAGGGCTCGTCAACGGCGCAGATTTATTACAACGATGTGAAGGTGCCTGTTGAGAACCTGCTTGGGGCGCGCGGCGAAGGGTTCAGAATAGCCCTCAGCATACTGCATATGGGTCGCGTTAAGTTAGGTGCAAACGTTATAGGAGCCTCTGTGAAGGCCATTATCGATTCAGTGCGATACGCCAATGAAAGGAAGCAGTTCGGGGTTCTGATTTCAACATTCGGAGCGATTAAGCAGAAGCTTGCAAACCAGGTTATCAGGACATTTGCGACAGAGTCGGCCATTTACAGGGTAAGCAAGGATATCGACAACCTGGCTGAAAGGTACAAGTCAGAGAACTGCGAGAAGGGAAGGGCTTCAATTGATGCAATCAGCCATTATGCCATCGAGGCGGCGATACTGAAGGTTTATGGCTCGGAGATGCTCGACTTTGTTGTTGATGAAGCTGTTCAGATTCACGGAGGAATGGGTTATTCCGCCGAGATGGCCGTTGAGAGGGCTTACCGTGATTCCAGGATAAACAGGATTTTCGAAGGAACCAACGAAATAAACCGCCTGCTGGTTGTTGATACCACTATGAAGCGTGCAATGAAGGGTGATTTCGACCTGTTTGGTGAGGCCGAAAAGGTTTACAGTTCCATATCCACGATTACTGACGGAAAAAGGCAGGGTGAGAGTTACGCAGAGGAAAAGCTCCGGTATACTTCAAACTTTAAAAAACTGGCTTTGCTGGTAACCCATGTTGCATCGAAGAGGTTTGACAAGAGGCTTGTACATGAGCAGGAGGTTCTTAACAACATCTCCGATATAATTATGGAGACATACGTAAGCGAATCGACAGCCCTCAGAGTACTGAAGCTCGAGAATTTAAGAGGCGAGAATCAGATATATCGTGATTTAGCTGACACCTACATCTACAACGCGGCTACAAAGATACGCAAAGCCGCTGTCGATGCAATCTATTCGACTGCTGAAGGTACTGAAGCTGAAGCCCTGGCAGCCGCTGCAGAGAAGCTTACTGCAGTTGCCGGAGTAAACACCAAGGATGCAGGAAGACGGATCGCCGACAAACTGATTTCCGATAATGATTATAAATACTGATCTTTGGGAAAAAGAGTGCTGTTATGATCACAAAGCATATTGTTTCCACTCTGGCCGTTCTGATGCTGGTCGCATCGGCATGTTCCACGGTTCCGCTTACAGGCCGTAAGCAAATGAACCTTCTTCCCGAGGCCGATCTGATTCAGATGGGGTTT
>VGGM01000380.1 GCA_016868515.1 Bacteroidota bacterium
CCATTCGGGAATGGACATCAGCCTCGGAAGGGCAAATTCAAACAAGCTCCTGTTTCGGTTCCTGATGCAGGCAGAAGCTGACTATAAGATAAGACTTGCGGAAGCAGGCGGTGGCGATCTGAGAAACGCCATTCCTCGTGAGGCCCAGGCAGTTATCTGCCTCGATGCTTCCAGAGCTGCTGCTTTCGAAAGCTTCGTGAAGGGATACGAAAAGATGTACCGTAACGAGTTTGCAGAGACTGAACCTGATCTGGCATTCACGGCCGAAAAGGCCCCTCTCCCGGCAATGGTACTCAACGCCGATGATCAGTACAGGATTATCAGGGCGGTTTACGTCTGCCCCAACGGAGTAATGCGTATGAGCGCCTCAATGCCGGGTCTGACAGAGACATCGAGCAACCTTGCAATTGTGAAGGTTAGCGGCGGTAAATTCACCACCATGAGCCTTACGCGCAGTTCGGTCGATTCAGCCAAGGATGCAGCTGCGTGGAAAATCGCAGCAGTATTTCACCTGATTGGTGCTGAAGTAATTCTCGACGGGAGTTACCCCGGCTGGAAACCCGATATGAAATCGGCTATCCTGAAGGTGATGCAGGATCTGTATAAAAATATGTACAATGTGGTTCCCGAAATAAAGGCCGTTCATGCCGGACTCGAATGCGGGATTATTTTGGGTGTTTACCCCGGCCTCGATACAATTTCGTTCGGACCCACCATCAGGCATCCGCACTCACCCGATGAGAAGGTAAATATTCCCTCGGTTCAGAAATTCTGGGATTTTCTTACTGAGACGCTTAAACACGCACCGGTCAGATAATCACCTGCACCTGGTTCAGATAGCAACGGCAGAGATATTCTCCCTGCCGTTTTCTTATTTGACCGCTGGTTCTATCTCGGCCAGTATGTCATCCTTCATCACATTCATGTCGGGCCTGACATGAACCCTCTTAACAGTACCGGCGACGGGAGTCTGTATCTCATTCTGCATCTTCATTGCCTCGAGTATTACCACCGCTTCGCCTCTCGAAACCGTAGATCCCTCTTTCGCTAGTACATCTATAATCTTGCCCGGCATGGGCGCCTTGATAATCTCAGTGGTTTTACCCTTCACTGATGAGGCAAGGAATGTGCGCCTCTGCATCGAAAAGGGTGTCTCAACCGTAAAGTTGTAGCTTACATCATTGAACAGAATCTCGTACCTGTTCTGCCTCGATCTGACTATTTCGACCGGATACCTGCGGTTCTTCCACAGAATATATGTGCCATGCTTTTCATCCGATTTAAGAAAAATGGGGTACTCGCGTTTCCCTATTTTAATACTCTCCCTGAGGGGAATACTGAAAATATGCTTCTTGTCGGTCTGACTCAACGCATACAGCTTCTTGTGTTTAATCTTCTCTCCCATAATCATCAGAATTGCCTAAGTCTTTTATTCAGGAGCCAGGGGCTCATTTCCTGGTTACGGCCGGTAACAGCATCATCGGCTGGCTGATCATAGTTTTCCTTAACGAACAGCTTGACAGCAAGGAATGCTGCTATCTTCTCTTCATAATCGCTGCTGTAGTGGTACTGATCAACATCCTTCTCAAGAAACGCTGTGGTAAAATCACCACGCAGGAATTTCTGGTTCCGTACCAGCATCCTGAAGAAGGGCAGGGTTGTCTTGCATCCCTTAATCCAAACCTTGTCGAGCGCCTGCTTCAGATTCTTCATGGCATCCTTCCTGTCGGTTCCTCTTACAATAAGCTTGGCTATCATAGAATCGTATCCCGGAACTATCAGCGAGTTCTCCCTGACCCCGGTATCTACCCTTACATAGGGATCGGCGGGCATAATTATCTTCTCAATCTTACCCGGATCGGGCGCAAACCCGGCCTGAACATCCTCGGCATTGATACGACACTCAACAGCCCAGCCGGTAAGTTTAATATCCTTTTGCTTCATCGTCAGCTTCTCGCCGTTGGCTACCCTTATCTGCCATTCAATCAGATCGAGTCCGGTTATAATCTCTGTTACCGGGTGTTCAACCTGAATCCTGGTGTTCATCTCCATAAAATAGAAGTTCTTCTCTGCATCGAGGAGAAACTCCACCGTTCCGGCCGAAAAATATCCTACTGCCTGCGCAATTTTCACTGCCATATCACCCATCTTCTTCCTGAGGGTCCCGTCGAGTGCTGCCGACGGAGCCTCCTCAATCAGCTTCTGGTGCTTCCGCTGAATGGAACACTCACGCTCGCCCAGATGGATTATATTCCCATGTTTGTCGCCAAGTATCTGAAATTCAATATGTTTAGGATTTTCAATATATTTTTCTACAAATACCGACGGATCGTTGAAGGCCTTCTCTGCCTCGCGGCTGGCCAAAATAAACATCTTCTCCATTTCGGCCGATGACCTTACAATTCTCATTCCCCGGCCACCGCCTCCCGAAGCAGCCTTGATTATAACAGGGTAACCTATCTTTTCAGCAGCCTTTACTGCATCTTCCTCGTGGCTGAGATTCCCGTTGCTCCCCATTGCCATTGGTATTCCTGCAGAACC
>VGGM01000381.1 GCA_016868515.1 Bacteroidota bacterium
GCATGCTTTATCTTCCCGTCGCGCTTCAGCCTCTCAAGGGCAAGCCATGGTTCGTCACGCTCAAGTATATCGAGGTTGGGACTGTGAAGCTGCAGTATATCAAGCGCTTCAACATTCAGCCGGCGCAGACTCTGCTCGGCAGCGTACACAAGGTGCTTAACGGAGTAATCATTGTTGCCCGGTGTTGTCGGGTGCTCCTGGCCGATAAAGGGGTAGAAATTATTGCCTGCCTTTGTGGCTATAACCACCTTGTCGCGGTCAGCCCTGCCGCTCAGAACCTCTCTTATCAGCTCCTCCGAGTGACCAAAGCCGTAAACATCGGCGGTATCGATAAAGGTAATACCCGCCTCAAGGGCTGCCTCGATGGCAAGCTTCGAACTTTTGTCGTCGGTTACTCCCCAGTCGCGGCCGCTTATGCCCCATGCCCCGAAACCAACCGACGATATCTCAGGCCCCTTTATTCCTAATCTGACATATTTCATTGTAAATCAACTATATGACAAATATGGACCCGTGCTTTATTTCCGCACCACACCAATTCCCGGCAACCCTGCATTGAGCTGGTACATCGGGTCGGTGAAGGCTGCGCCACCGGTAACAGGCTCCTGGTCGGGCGAAAGATGCGGATCCAGATCCACGAACCTGAATCCTCCAAGTCCTGCTGCAAAGTGAACCGAACAGCTGAGGGCCAGTTTGGTTTCAAGCATACATCCAATCATAAGCCCTATATTCGCACTGCGTGCTATGGCCGCAATGTCGAAGGCTTCTACAATTCCCGACTTCATAAGCTTTATATTGATGAAATCGGCACACCCTTCACGAACCACCCGTATGGCATCGGCACTTGTAAATACCGACTCATCGGCTGCTATCGGTACCGAGGTATGTTCTTTTACAAACCTCATTCCGGCAAGATCATGTTTTGCCACCGGCTGCTCAAATATCTCCGGCCTTATATTGTTCTTCTCCAACTCATTAAGAAAATGAACCGCCTGTGGCCCGGTGTATCCCTGGTTGGCGTCGAGCATCAGCATACAGTCAGGCGCACCCTCCCTTATTGCAAGCAGCCTGTCGATATCGTTTACCAGGTTCTTGCCCACCTTGGTCTTAATGGTTCTGTACCCCTTGTTCTTCAGCTTTATAGCGTTGGAGCGGGCCGTGTCGGGGGGTACAATATCAATGGTGTAGTCGGTTTCGAGACTCTCCTCCGCCCCCCCGAGGAATCTGTAAAGCGGAATGCCCAGGCTTCTTGTGAATGCGTCAATCATTGCCATCTCAATGGCACAACGTGCCGTTACCTGTGCCCAGAAGACGCTCTTCAGATGCTTCGATACCTGCCGGTAGTGAACCACATCCTGGCCGGTAAGAAATTCGCGGCAACTGTTAAGTGTGGCAAGAACCGTGGCCTGGTTCTCACCGTTGATGGGCTCAAGCGGGGCAGCCTCGCCAATCCCTTCAATACCGTTCTCTAAACGGATAGTCACAAAGGCATTCTCAATATTGTACTTGGTGCCTATTGCTATTGTAAACGGCTCATGCAGAGGTATGTTCACCGGTTCCACCGTTACGCTTTTAATCCTTGTGCCTTTCATTGTTTTTGTATTTTCTGAGTTTGCCGGTTAGTGTCTCAATATGTGCCGCTGTGTGGACGGCCGATACGGTTATACGGACTATGTACTTCCCGGTCTTCACGGGATAGCTGACCGCCGGTGCTATTATGCCGTTTTCATAGAGAAATCCGGAAAGGGCTGCTGCTTCAACGGGCGTATTGAAGAATACCGGTATCACCGGTGCAATGGTGTCGGTGGTGTCGAACCCCGATTCTTTTACACCACTTCGTAGTTCGGCAGCGTTTCGCAGTGCCCGAACCCTGAGTCCCTGATTTGCCACAATAATGCTTAGTGAGGCTATGCCTGCTGCAACAACCGGCGGGGGTAGGGCAGTAGAGGCGGCAAAGAAGGGCGATCCTTTTCTTATTTCACCAGTTAGCCTGAGATTCCCCGCAATGAAACCCCCGTATGAGCCGAGAGCCTTGCTCATGGTTTCCGACTGGTATATCCCCGGCTCTCCGTCAAGTCCGAAATGCTCCGGCGTACCCCTGCCATTGACTCCCAGCAAACCCGTTGAATGAGCGTCATCAACAATAAGTGTGGCGTTGTGCCTGACCGATATGGCATATATCCTGTCCAGCGGGGCTATCTCACCGGTGAGGGCAAATATGCCGTCGGTTATAACAAGCGGCCTCTCGTCGTGGTGACTCTCAAGAAGCTCCTCCAGATGACCGGCATTGCAGTGCTCATACCTGAACACCTTCTGTATGTCGCGGGGAATCGCATCAGTTACGCTCGGGTGGGCCATGGCATCGGCAAACACTGCCGTGTAATCGCTCCTCAGTGCCTCCAGCAGCAGACGGTTCCCCATATAACCCGAAGCAAATACCGCCGCATCATCAGTACCCTTGAAAGATGCCAGCCGTTGCTCGAGTTCCAGATGCAGATCGGAGGTGCCGGTAGTGTTACGTGAAGCTGAAAAGCCTGTTC
>VGGM01000382.1 GCA_016868515.1 Bacteroidota bacterium
CGAAAGATATGTGCGGAACCATGGCTGGTGAAAAACTGTCGGCAATATGCCGCGATACTTGGAATCTGCTGGGACTCAGGGGTTATGCCAGAATTGACATCAGATGCAATTCGGCAGGAGATCCTTTTGTGCTTGAGGTAAATGCAAATCCGTGCATTTCGCCTGATAGCGGCTTTATAGCAGCCTGCAGTGAGGCGGGGTATGAACTGACGGAGGTTTTCGGGAATATAATAAACGATCTTAACTGAACAGAATATGGAACTTGTAAAAGGTGTAAAGGAAGGTGACAAGGGAGAACTCAGGGCAATACTCGAGTCGACCGGTTTCTTCTATGATTTTGAAGTTGATACGGCACTATCCCTTGTTGATGAAACCTGTAATAAGGGCAGTGATGAGAGCGGCTATTACTGGATGAAAATCAGGAATGGAGGGAAGATTGTTGCATTTGCCACATATGGCAATAATCCCTGTTCCGTTCACTCATTTGATCTTTACTGGATTGCCGTAAGGGAAGAAGCAAGAGGAAATCATTATGGAAGCCGCCTTCTGACAGCTATTGAGGAGGACATAAGGGAGAGGGGTGGTAAGATCCTCTGGATCGAAACCTCGGGCAGGGCCCTTTACAAGTCAACCGAGGGGTTTTATCTGAGTAAAGGTTACGAACTTGCGGCATCGCTTAAGGATTTCTACGGACCCGGCGATCCCAAACAGATTTACAGAAAGGAACTATAGGGTGTCTCAACGATAGACCTTCACATATTTTCTGATACCTTTATGACCCTCGCCTGGTTCGGGCGTCGAAGGTTCAGGACAATAACCAGGTTCGATAACCCGGGACTGGTTTCAATCACTCTAATAAGCCAGGGCATTCCCGCAGGAGGCTATTTTTTGAGGTTAGGCTGAAATAGGTATCTTTATATGCCTGTTGGAGATTCCATACCATGAACGACAAAGTGATTCTTATAGCCCAAGACGAAGAGTTTGAATATCTGGTTATCAGGTATTTACCAAAGAGGGGCAAAAGGGAAAGAAAGCTAATACCTGCATCATAAATGGATGTAAAGATTGAAGGGAGCTGGAGGAGGGAGCTCTCAGGTGAATTCTCATCGCCTTATTTTACCGAACTGGCAGCATTCATCAGAGATGAATACAGGACAGGCAAAATTTATCCGCCGGGCAGGCTTATTTTCAATTCCTTTGATCTTTGTCCATTCGACAGGGTGAGGGTGGTTATCCTTGGCCAGGATCCCTACCATAATCCCGGTCAGGCTCACGGATTATGCTTCTCGGTGCCCGACGGCACAGCTTTTCCGCCGAGCCTAAACAATATCTTCACCGAAATACGAAGTGATACCGGTTTGGAGGTTATAAAATCGGGTGACCTCTCCCGCTGGGCATCGCAGGGTGTACTTCTTCTAAACTCCATCCTTACTGTCAGGGAGAACCAGCCAGGTTCCCACCAGAACAGGGGGTGGGAACGCTTCACCAACGCGGTGATAGAAGCCCTTTCATCGCGAAAGACCGGTCTTGTGTTTATTTTATGGGGGAAGTATGCACAGGATAAAGGGAAGCACATTAACAGATCGGCACACCTGGTACTGGAATCGGTTCATCCCTCTCCTCTTTCAGCCCACAGGGGGTTCTTCGGCAATCGCCACTTCAGCCGTTGCAATGAATATCTTGCAGCGGCGGGAACAGAGCAGGTCGACTGGCGCTGAATATCAGGCTACAACCCTTCGAGTGCCTCACTGAGTGTCGCCTCAAGCTCATCAAACGATTCAAAACCGACTGAAAGCCTTATCATTCCGGGATCGGGATACCTGTCCCCCCATACCGGTTCCACCGGCATCAGAATTGTATGCGGATCACCGAGTGTTGGCACAAGCCTTATCTTATCACTGACATGTTCAATAAACATATCACGCCTTTGCCTTTTCTGTCCGGCATCACCTCTGAAGGTGAATGTTACCATTGCACCATAGCCTTTACCACCGAATAGTCTATCTGCAATGTTATTGGTGGAGTGTTCAGTCAGGCCCGGGTACCACACCTTTTCAATAATATGATGACCGGCAAGAAGCTTTGCGGTTCTGAAGGCGTTTTCGCACTGGACCGGGAATCTCAGTGCGAATGTCTGTATCTGTGTATGAAGCCTGTAGGCATCGTCGGGAGAAAGCATGTGACCCACAAATTTGCGGTATGCAACGGCGTCACGCATCAATTCTTCACCGTTTCCACAGAGGACACCTGCAGTCAGATTGCCATGACCTGAGAAGTATTTAGTGCCACTGTGAATTACCAGATTAGCGCCATAATCGAGCGGTTTCAACAGGTACGGAGTGGCAAAGGTATTATCAACAATCACCTTTACCCCGTTCCGTTTACAGATATTGATTACTTCAGCAGCATCGGCAATTATCAGCATCGGGTTTGAAATGACCTCAAAATAAAGGAATTGAGGCTTCACCCTATGTACCATCTCTTCAAGCTTCGCAAGATTATAGCCATCATTGGCAGGTGAAAACCATTCTGCCCTT
>VGGM01000383.1 GCA_016868515.1 Bacteroidota bacterium
TATGAGATTTGCAAGCGACTCAATCTCGGGCTTGTTCCGTTCGAGTGCCGCCAGCAGGCTTACCACATATCCCTGGCGGTCGTCACTGAAATGATAGAGTATCTCATATCCGTTGTCGGTTGCCATTCCCGATGCAATTATGAATCTGTATTTCAGCTCATCGAGGAAGAAATTTGCTATTTCGGGAAGTGATTCCTTGCGTATCTGAACCACTATACGCCTTCGCTGCAGCACCTCCATTCCCAGAATGTCACTGTTGAAGTTCAGCCTGAGCATATCGGGTAATATATCATAGTTTATGGCTCCCATCTCACACTATTTATTTAACAGTTTAACAATACCGGCAAGTATGGCTTCGGGTTTCGGGGGACAACCGGGGATATAGGCATCGACAGGTATTATTTTGTCGACCGGGCCGGCAAATGTGTTGCCCTCGGCGAAAATTCCACCTGTACAGCCGCAGGCTCCGAAAGCCACCACCAGCAGTGGTTTGGGCGCCTGGTTGTATAGTTCCAGCAGCCTGTCACGGCATTTCCTGTTTATTGAACCCGACACCAGCAGCACATCTGCATGCCTGATGGTGCCTACCAGCTGCATCCCGAACCTTTCGATGTCATACCGCGGGGTAAGACAGTCGAGGATCTCTATATCGCAGTTATTGCACGAGGCCCCACCAAAGTGGAAAACCCACAGCGACTTCTTGAAACAATAACTTCCTAAGCCCAACTTCTTAATTTTTAAATGTTTATCAACGAAAGCACAATTGCTGCCACAGCCAACAGGTTCATCCACAGAAAGAAGAACTTCATGGCCTGATCAATTCTGAGTCGCGGATTTGTATTCCGGATTAGAGTAATAAGAAGGATAATCAGTACAAGTTTAAGTACCGACCAAAGAATCGAAATACCCTCCATTCCGAATCCTCCAAGCAGAAGGGTAACCATCAGTGCCGGCAGGGCAAACAACATAACGTACCGGGCCATCTTAATAAGGGCATAGGCGCTTCCGGAGTATTCGATGAAAACCCCGTGGGCGATCTCTGTCTCAGCCTCCGACATGTCGAACGGAACCAAAGCGAGTTTGGCCTGTGTGACGAAGAGAATGACAACAAACAACAATACCCCCGACAGCGAACCTGCGAAGACTCCTCCCTCCTGCTGTGCGGCAATAATATCGGATATGCTGAGGCTCATTCCGCTCTTTATCACAATGGCTGTAAGAGCAAGAATAAATGCCAGTTCGTAGCTAATAATGAGCTTCATCTCACGTGAGGCACCAAGCGCTCCCAGGGGATTACCCGATGCCAGTGCACCAAGCAGGTAGGTCAGCGATGGAATAGTTAGAAGGTAGAATACTACTATCAGGTCACCACTGAATCCGCTGCCCGGAAATACCGACGGCAGCAGTATGAAGACATTTGCCAGGGTGGCACTGAAAAGGGCAAACACAGGCGCTGCAAGGAAAGTGAGCCTTGCTCCGTGCCTGGGAAGTATTGTCTCCTTGTAGAAAAGTTTGCCCAGGTCATAAAATGGCTGCAGGAATGGCGGGCCCTTCCTGAACTGCACCCTTGCCGTAATTTTTCTGTCCGACCACGAGAGTACTCCTCCCACTACAACCGAAAAAATCATTCCGGGGAAAATCAGAAAATAGAAAAGTTCCTTTATCATCTCCTTACATTATTCATGTTTCAATTTCTCCCAGATTATCTCCCGTACAAGCACCTTGTCATTAAGCCTGTGCAGGTCGGCCGCCGGATCTTCATCTGCTTCCGCGACAGAGAGTGCCTGTTCGGGGCAGGTGTCAACGCACAGAAGCTTAACCGGTTTGCCGTTCATTCCGCAGTAATCGCAAACCGACTTCCTCACTTCAAAGAAGTTGTTCATCATAGTGCCGAACGGACATGCCACTACGCACGATTTGCACGCCACGCAGAGATTGACCGCCCTTTTCACCACACCCTCTGAGTCCTTCCAGAGAGCATCGACCGGACATACTGAGATGCAGGGAGCCTCCTCGCACTTCCGGCATGTAAACCTGAATGCTGCCTGCTCGAGCAGTTGCAGCATTCCGTTGTTGCCCGGGTGATGCTGGTAGGAGCAGGCTACTGTACAGCTGTTACAGTTCCGGCACTTGTTCATATCAATTATTATCCTGGGACTCATATCGGTTTTTCAGCTTTTAGGGTTATTTCCATATCTCCGGGTTATGCTTTATTTCAGCATATGTAAATACCGGCCCGTCCTTGCACACAAAGAATTCTCCCATCATGCAGTGACCGCATTTGCCAAGGCCGCACGACATGTTTTTCTCCATGGAAAGGAAAATATCATCGTCGCTGAACCCTATTTCCACCAGCTTAAGAGTGGCATACTTCATCATAATGGGTGGCCCGCAAACTACGGCAATGGCATTCTTAAGATCCACTCTTGGGGTGGCGAGAAGTGTGGTAACAAGTCCGTATGACTCGTCCCAGTCAGTTCCATCGGGTTTATCGGCAGAACGGTACGTCTCAAACTTGTCAATGCTGTTAAGCTTT
>VGGM01000384.1 GCA_016868515.1 Bacteroidota bacterium
GGGCAGGGGGAGCAGGCATACCGGCCTTCTACACTCCCACATCGGTCAACACCCCCCTTGCAGAAGGAAAAGAGATCCGGGAGTTCGGTGGAAGGCACTATGTTATGGAATATGGATTGAGTGCCGACTTTGCACTTGTGAAATGCAAAACTGCCGACAGATATGGTAACCTGCTCTACAACAAAACAGCAAGGAATTTCGGACCCATAATGTGCATGGCGGCACGTGCAGCCATTGTGCAGACATCTGTAATTGTCGGGGCAGGCGAAATTGATCCTGAGGTGGTAGTAACCCCCGGTATTTTCGTAAAGAAAGTGATTCATATAGCTAATCCTGTCAGCGAGAATCAGTTACTAAAAGAGCAGAGGAGGTATCCATGAACACCGATAACACTGGATGGAGCCGTGAAGAGATGGCCCGTATTATAGCCAATGATATCCCCGATGGTTCATATGTGAATCTGGGCATCGGAATGCCGGAACTAGTTGCCAATTATATTCCCGAAGGCAGGGAAGCGGTTTTTCATACCGAGAACGGCTTGCTGGGAATAGGTCCCTCGCCGGCTGCCGGGCTTGAGGATGACGAACTGATAAATGCAGGCAAGAGGCCTGTTACATCAATTAAGGGAGCATCATTCTTTCATCATTCCGACAGTTTTGCAATGATAAGGGGTGGTCATATCGATGTATGTGTTCTGGGTGCTTTCCAGGTTTCGGAAACCGGCGACCTGGCAAACTGGTCGACCGGTGAACCAGACGCAATTCCAGCGGTGGGTGGAGCCATGGATCTTGTTGAAGGTGTAAGGACAGTGCTTGTCATTACCCAGCACAACACAAAGTCGGGAGAGTCGAAAATTGTTGAGAAATGTACTTATCCCCTTACCGGAAAAGGCGTTGTAAGGCGTATTTACACGAATCTTGCGGTAATTGAGGTAACCATCGACGGATTGCGAGTCAGGGATATAGCCCCCGGCGTAACACCCGGGTTCCTTCAGGAGAACACCTCAGCCGCACTGAGATTCAGTTAGCAGAGATTCATCATTTCAGATATTTCATTCATAATAATGGCCCATACAGAATCATCGAAAGAGAAAAGAAGCGCCCAGGAGAGAATCTTTATTGAAGCCTGCAAGGTATTGCCGGGAGGTGTAAGCCGGAATACGGTTTTTCACAAACCGCATCCCTATTATGTGGCTCATGCATCGGGATGCAGGGTTACCGATATTGACGGAGTTGAGAGGATTGACTTTGCCAATAATATGGCTTCACTGATTCACGGGCATGCTCACCCGGCCATTGTTGAAGCTGTTACAGCTCAATTGCGCAAGGGTACTGCTTATACCATGGCTACCGAGGCAGAGGTCAGTTACGCACAACTGCTTACCGGCAGGGTACGGAGTGTGGAAATGCTCAGGTTTACAAATTCAGGCACTGAAGCTGTAATGGGCATGATAAAAGCAGCCCGTGCATTCACGGGGCGGTCAAAAATAGCCAAAGCTGAAGGGGCTTATCATGGAACCTATGATTTCGCCGAGGTGAGCCAGACTTCCGGACCAGGAAACTGGGGTGAAATTGACAGTCCGAACAGTGTGCCACTCGCCAAGGGTACCCCTGAGGGTGTTCTTCGGGATGTGATAGTATTCCCGTTTAATGATACAGATAGGACACTTGCCATTCTGGACAGGCATGCCGGGCAAATTGCGTGCGTGTTGATTGATCCTGTCCCCCACAGGGTTGGCCTGGTTCCGGCAAAAAGTGAATACATTGAGGCTCTCTTTGACTGGACCAGAAGGAACGGAGCACTTCTTGCCTTTGATGAGGTTGTTACCTTCAGGGTCAACTACGGAGGTGCACAGGAGAATTACAATGTTCTGCCCGACCTTACTGCTTTTGGTAAAATTATCGGCGGGGGTTTTCCAGTTGGTGCTTTCGGCGGGAGAAGAGACGTAATGCAGGTACTTGATCCCAGGGTGAGTCCGCTCCCATTTCCATACTCCGGAACATTTTCGGCCAATCCCATTACCACAACAGCAGGCAGGGTTGCCATGGAACTTTTTGACAGAGAAGCGGTAGAGAAACTTAACAGGCTTACAATCAAGGCAATAGATCAGATTGACAATGCAATTAAAATAGCCGGGATTCCTGCGTCGGTTACAGGTGCCGGCTCGATGTTCAGGCTACACCTTACTCCCACCCCACCTGCAACATACCGCGAAGCGTACCAGACAAAGGAGGTATCGTCAATTATTGATGATTTGCTCGATCATATGTATAGCGAGGGCAAGGTACTTATGATCAATACATGCGCATGCATGTTATCAACAGCTATTACCTCAAGGGAGGTTGATATGCTTTCAGAAGCTCTGCTGAACTCATTCAGGCATATCAAACCAAAGTTAATGTCAACAATTAAACAGACCCTATGAAGGAAGTATATATATGCGATGCTTTGCGCACACCCGTTGGCCGGTACGGCGGAGTTCTATCGCGGGTAAGGGCTGATGACCTTGCGGCGATAGCCATCAGGG
>VGGM01000385.1 GCA_016868515.1 Bacteroidota bacterium
CTTGAATATGACGAGGTAAGAGAGTATATGGCAAAAAACTTCGCACCCGACTGGTACGATAAGGTACTTAAAGCGAAAGACTATCTGCTCAGAAGCAAGGAAGCCCAGGAGCAGATAAACATATTGGGTGATGACGGCGTGCCTGTCGACTATCATATAAGGTTCTGGAAGGGTGAAATGGTTGATTTTATCATCAGTCAGCAGGATGCCTTCGACAAGGTCGATCAGCTGTGCCCAATAGAACGGCAGAAATATATGCTTTACCAGGTGCTGGAAATTACCGACAGTATCATGAATTTCGATTCGTTCGAGGATGTTTCGGCATGGTTCAAAAAGGCTATCAATAAAATGCGCCAGATGAACTATTCCGGGTTCCAGTCAGAGGAATTCAGGAAGTATCAGAAGGAACTAAAGGAAATTATCAATGAAAAAGTAGCGTCATGATTGAGAACAGAGCTTTCCAGAAAATATACACAAAGATAACCAAGATCACAAAGGCAACATGCTCACTGCATGCCGAAGGCATTGGTAATGAAGAACTTGCAGTCGTTAACGGCAGGCTTGCCCAGGTTGTAAAGATACTTGGAAAAGAGGTTACGCTTCAGATTTTCTCGGGAACCGAGGCTATACCGACCAATGCTGAGGTCATTTTCCTCGGTAATCCCCCTGCACTGAAGGTAGGGGATGATCTTGCCGGCAGATTCCTCAATGCCTATGGAAACCCAATTGACGGAGGCCCCGAACTTATGGGGGAGGAACGCGAAATCGGAGGTCCTTCGGTTAACCCGGTAAGAAGGATGCAGCCTTCGCAACTTATTGCTACTGGCATTGCAGGCATTGACCTTAACAATACTCTGGTTACCGGACAGAAGATCCCTTTCTTTGCCGACCCCGATCAGCCGTTCAATCAGGTTATGGCTACTGTCGCACTGAGGGCGCAGGCCGACAAGATCATACTTGGCGGAATGGGATTATCAAATGACGACTACCTCTATTACAAAAGCGTTTTTGAGAATGCCGGTGCCCTTGAAAGAATAGTGGCCTTCGTAAATACAACGGAAAATCCTCCAGTCGAGAGGCTGCTTGTACCCGATATGGCTCTTTCAGCTGCCGAGTACTTCTCGGTTGAAAAGAAGGAAAAGGTTCTTGTCCTCCTTACCGATATGACTCTTTATGCCGATGCTCTTTCAATAGTCTCCAACAGGATGGATCAGATACCGTCGAAGGACAGTATGCCGGGCTCTCTCTACAGCGACCTGGCTAAAATCTATGAAAAGGCAGTACAGTTCCCCGATGGCGGTTCAATTACAATTATTGCCGTCACAACCCTCTCGGGAGGAGATATTACTCACGCAATTCCCGACAACACGGGCTACATTACCGAAGGTCAGCTTTTCCTCCGTCGCGATTCCGATATTGGCAAGGTCATTGTCGACCCCTTCAGGTCACTTTCACGTCTGAAGCAGCTGGTTATCGGAAAACAAACCAGGTCAGACCATCCACAGGTAATGAACGCCGCTGTAAGGCTATATGCCGACGCAGCAAACGCCAAAACTAAGCTCGAAAACGGATTTGATCTCACCGACTACGATGAAAGAACCCTTAAGTTTGCAAAGGCATATTCCGAAAGGTTACTTGCAATTGATGTTAATATCGATGTCGACCTGATGCTCGACACGGCATGGAAACTATTCACCGAAAACTTCACCCGCGACGAGGTTGCCATCAAGGATGAGTTTATGAATAAGTACTGGGTTGAAACTGCTTCAAATTAATCTCAATTGTTATGGCAATCAGTTTTCAGTACAACAAAACATCTCTCCAGCTTCTCAACAAACAGTTGAAAGTCAGGATAAGAGCCCTGCCGATTCTTAAAAACAAGGAATCGGCCCTTAGGGCTGAGGTAAAACGTGCAAAGGATGTTGCTGAGAAACTCGACATGGAACTTTCAGCACTCTATCAGAAATACTATGACGGGGTCAGACTCTGGGGTGAATTTGAACCCAATCTGCTGCAGGTTGATGAGATCAAAACCATTTACCGGAAAATTGCCGGGGTCAGGATACCAGAGTTCGAAGATGTGGTATTCTCTACCAAACCCTTCCTTGTCTTTACCAATCCGAAATGGCTGGCCGACGGTATCAGAATACTGCGTGAACTTACACTTACCTCAATCAAGAGGGATATCTTCATCGAGAAAATGGAACTTCTCGACTTCGCCCGTAAGAAAACCACACAGAAGGTAAACCTGTATGAAAAGGTTCAGATTCCGGGTTATGAAGAGGCGATAAGAAAAATTAAGCGGTTCCTCGAAGATGAGGAAAACCTCTCAAAGTCGGCACAGAAAATTGTAAAGACAAGACAGGCCGCCGCACTAATCGCAGAGGAGGAGGCAGCATGATAACCAGACTTAAAAAATTCACCTTTCTGGTCTTCCACCGCGAGTACAATGAACTTCTCGACAATTTGCGTGAGGCCGGTGTGGTTCACATAATAGAGAAGGGA
>VGGM01000386.1 GCA_016868515.1 Bacteroidota bacterium
TATTTTTGCACCCGATGATATGACCCGCGACATTCTCTATGTGAAGGGTGTGATGGACGATGGCAAAACATATCATGTTTATGTAAATCACTGGCCGTCACGCTCGGGAACCGAAAGGGAGTCGGAGATGAGGCGGTTCACGGCTGCAGCAGCCCTGAGGAAGGATATTGACAATATTCTGAACTTCGAAAACGATGCCCGCATTATCATAATGGGCGACTTTAACGACGAGCCGACGAACCTGAGCCTTATGCAGATACTGAATGCCACGAACAAACGGAAGAATCAGAGTTACCGCGACCTTTACAACCTTATGTACGACTCACATAACACCGGCGAGGAGGGAACAATTGCGTACCGTGAAAGCTGGCAGATGTTCGATCAGATAATTGTTTCATTCTCATTACTTTACGACAACGGCGGATATTTTACCGGTTTCGGCGGAGGAAAGGTCCATTCGCCCGATGAACTGCTTTTTACCGGTGAGACGGGCTTAAGGGCCCCGAACCGCACTTACGGCGGCAACACCTATTATGGCGGTGCAAGCGATCACCTGCCTGTTTTTGTAACACTGGGAAAGTCGGGCGGCAGGTAATGGATTTCAGGCTTGTAAGTGACTTTGTGCCGACAGGCGACCAGCCCGAGGCGATTGAGCAGCTGGTTTCCGGTATGCTCGAAGGTGTCAGTTATCAGACCCTCCTGGGAGTCACCGGCTCGGGGAAAACCTTTACGGTGGCAAATGTTATTGCCCGGCTCAACAGGCCGGTACTGGTTCTCAGCCATAACAAAACACTGGCAGCACAGCTGTACGGCGAGTTCCGCCAGTTTTTTCCTGGGAATGCAGTTGAATACTTCGTCTCCTACTACGACTATTACCAGCCTGAGGCCTATTTGCCGGTAACCGATACGTACATTGAGAAAGACCTTTCAATTAATGAGGAGATCGAGAAACTCAGACTCAGCGCCACCTCGTCGCTGTTGTCGGGCCGGCGCGATGTGATTGTTGTCTCTTCAGTTTCATGTCTTTATGGCATCGGGAATCCCGAGGACTTCCATTCAAACACGGTACATGTACGCCGGGGCCCGAAGATGAGCCGGAACCAGCTGCTCAGGAAACTCGTTGACAGCCTTTATTCACGTAATGAACTCGACCTGAAGCGGGGAACCTTCAGGGTGTCGGGCGATACCGTCGACGTCTTTCCTGCCTATGGTGACATTGTGGTGAGGATAAGCTACTGGGGTGAAGAGGTCGATGAGATCAGTACCTTTGATCCGGTTAACTGGACAAGGCTCGAAGGGTTTGATGAATATGTGATTTACCCGGCCAATATTTTCGTGACCACCAGGGAGAGGATCAACAGCGCCATTGAGAACATTCAGAACGATCTTTGGCGGCAAACCGCCTTTTTCAGGGAAATTGGAAAGCACGATGAGGCCAAGCGTCTTGAACAGAGGGTGCTGTACGACCTCGAGATGATAAAGGAACTGGGCTATTGCAGTGGTATAGAGAACTATTCCCGTTATTTTGACGGCCGTTCGGCGGGAACCAGGCCCTTCTGCCTGCTCGACTACTTCCCCCGCGATTTCATCACAATTGTCGATGAGAGTCATGCCACCATACCTCAGATACGGGCCATGTTTGGTGGTGACAACTCGCGAAAGCAGACGCTGGTGGATTTTGGCTTCAGGCTCCCGGCAGCACTCGATAACCGCCCCATGAGGCTTGAAGAATTTGAGGCTCTTACCGGGCAGATCATTTTTGTGAGTGCAACCCCGGCCGACTATGAACTGCAGAAAAGCGAAGGTGTTTTTGTCGACCAGGTAATCAGACCCACAGGTTTGCCCGACCCGCCGGTGCAGGTTAAACCGGCACTGAACCAGGTTGACGACCTGATGAATGAGATTAATGCCCGCACAGAGGCAGGGGAGAGGACCCTGGTGACTACCCTTACCAAGCGGATGGCTGAGGAGTTGTCGTCGTACCTCGAAAGAAACGGTGTAAGGTGCAGGTACATACACTCTGACATTGACACCCTTGACAGGATTGAGATAATGGAGGGGTTGCGGAGCGGAGCTTTTGACGTGCTGGTGGGAGTGAACCTGCTGCGCGAGGGCCTTGACCTTCCTGAGGTTTCACTGGTGGCAATCCTCGATGCTGACAAGGAGGGGTTTCTCAGGTCGGCACGGTCGCTGACACAGACTGCGGGCAGGGCAGCCAGGAATCTGAACGGACTGGTGATTATGTATGCCGACAAGGTAACCGGGAGCATGCAGCAGACGATTGATGAAACCAACCGACGCCGCGAGAAGCAGCTGAAATACAACGAGCAGATGGGTATAACCCCGGCCCAGATATTCCGTAAGCAGGGTTCGATAATGAAGGAGCTGTCGAAGAAGGGCGTTGCGATGAGGGCCTATATTGAACCCGAAAAACCGGATATTGCGGCCGATCCGGTAGTCAGGTTCATGAGCCGCGAGGCACTGGAGAAAACGTTTGA
>VGGM01000387.1 GCA_016868515.1 Bacteroidota bacterium
TCAGGGAACCCTGGAAAATCTCCGTTGCAGTATCCCGATATTCAGGGTAAACGCATAAGGCTCGTCTCAACTGTTAATACGTCTCTCATCAACGTCAGGAACGTGCTTGGCATGATTGAGGGTGTAAACCGCGAAGAAATAATAGTAATTGGCGCCCATTATGACCACACCGGTATGGGTAACGGTTATATATGGAACGGTGCCGACGATAACGCCTCGGGAACTGTCGGTGTGCTTACCCTTGCCAGAGCCGTTGCAGCTACCGGGATAAAACCAAAGAAAACCATAGTGTTTGCACTCTGGACAGCCGAAGAAAAAGGTCTTCTCGGCTCCAGATACTGGGTCGACAACCCTACCGTACCTCTGCAGAATGTCAGAATGCATATCAATTTCGATATGATATCGAGATACATAGCTGATGATCAGCCCGATGCCGTGACGATGACCTACACCGATTCGCACCCGTTGTTCAGAACTATCACCGAAAACAACATCATTAAGTACGATATCAGGATTGTTCCCGATTATCAGGGATCACCCAGCCCGACAGGGGGAAGCGACCACCGTTCATTCGTAGCAAAGAATATCCCGATTATGAGGTTCAAACCGGGCCACAGGGAGGAGTATCACACCCCGGCCGATGAGGTTTCTACACTCGACTGGGATATAATGGAGAAAGTGATCAGGATCACCTTTGCAAACCTGTGGGACCTGGCAAATACGGAATGGAAATAGGATGAACAGTGCACACACAATCTCTTTTCATAGGGTATTATTCTTAATCTTTAATGCCTGATTAAGAGGCAATTAACCTAGTATTACTCCCGCAGCCGGAGCAATCTCCAGATGACCTGTTCTGGTGAATTGACCCCGGCTGCTCTGTTATCTTGTTGGCATGAATTTTGAACCATCTTATAAAAAGGGTTCAGTTATGAAAAACTATATCATTATAGCAACACTGCTTCTAACTGTATCATCATGCAGTACAGTAAGAACAGCAGACTCTTCCGCAAGCGCCAGGCGTGCTGCCAGAGCAGAAGCGATAAGAGAATCAGTTGAAATGAGTATGCAATCGGGCAAGTTTCTGGTGAAGATGGATAGGCTTAATGGTTCGAGGGGATTAGCAGTCCAGCTGGCCCCTGAATTCAATTATATAATTATCGATCAGGGAATGGTCAGAATGAGACTGGGCTATATCGGACGGCAATATGACTTTCGGGGCATAGCTGCAATTAATATGTCTGCTAAGTCTCAAAGCTACGAAGTTACAAGAGATCCGGAGAGGAAGAGATATGAGGTAAATATCAAGGCAAGCCAGGCTGGTGAGCTATTCAACATATCCTTGTCAATCGATGACAGGGGGAATTGCACTGCCCTGATATATAACAACCGCATAGAATCAGCTAGATATAGCGGCCACCTGTTCATGGAGTCTATATAGCCCTCACGATCAATACTCAGCAATACTCAAGAAACTCACAATTCAGCCTGATCTCCACAAATTCATCATCCGGCTGGCTGAATCCATACTCATAGCAGTATCGGAAAAAGTCACCGTTTGACGTCTCGATGGTATGGGTGAAGAAATTGAAATTGAACCCGAGTGCGAAAAGGGCATCGCGATGAACCCTTAACTTCTTCTCCTCGTAGAGATCGGCCAGTATCCTCCTGTTTCGCCTTAACAGCAGGTGCACATTCCTTACAAAGCTGTTGGAGTCTTTGTTAAGCCTGTTATTGTAATTGTTCCTGCATTGGTCGGAACAGAATTTCTTGTCGGCTCGCCCCCGCAGGACATCACCGCAGTCGAGACAAACTTTTTCCACAACACGTAAAGTTTTGATAAAGATAAGAAAAAACGTTTTAAAACGGTTACAAACGATAATAAACAGTTACTAAACGTATATAAATACTTGTGAACCGAATCGGTCGGCAAACAGGATGTAAGTTTGCTTCAGATAACCACAAATATGAACCAAAAAACTATTGTCATGAACAGTTTGAGAAACAGGGTACAGCTGATCGGGAACCTGGGGCAGGATCCTGAGATCAAGAAAACGGAAAAGGGAAAGAGTGTGGCAAAATTCACACTCGCTACAACCGAAAGCTTCAGGAATTCCGAGGGCCAGAAAGTGGAAGAAACCACCTGGCATAATCTGGTTGCGTGGAACGGACTTGCTGATGTAGCCGGTAAATACCTGAAGAAAGGCAGGGAGGTCGCTGTAGAGGGAAGAATTTCTCACCGCTCCTATGAAGACAAGGAGGGGGTGCAGAAGTACTTCACCGAAATCGTGCTGTCTGATATCCTCCTCCTTCGCTCGCAGAAGGAGAAGGATGAATAGAAAAACCTGGTCAGGAATAATCCTTGCCAGGCTTTTCTGAGGGCGCAGTATTACAACTGCGCCCTGTTCATTTCTATAGCTGGATCAGAATCTTTCCGGATACTTGTATTCGTACAGGTCTACATTATTCCTGTAATCAC
>VGGM01000388.1 GCA_016868515.1 Bacteroidota bacterium
GTATTTCTAAGCTGTCTGATGGGTGAAAAATACGAAACTTTGCCGAGAATACCAACCCCGGAAGTTAAGGTTCCGGGGGGCAGGTTGTTATGTTTGGTCCGATGTCATATATTTGGGGAAAATATTCGTGCGACAATGGCAAGAGTGATAATTGGTATGTTGATTCTGGCCCTGCTGCCGCTGGCGGAGGCTTCAGCGCAAACGGGGCTGCGGGCCGGGCTTGTGGCCTTTTACAACCTTGAGAACCTTTTCGATACCATTAAATCTGCCGGTGTTAATGACGAGGAGTTTACCGCGCTGGGTCCCAAGCGGTGGACAGGTGCCAGGTACCGCGAGAAACTTGCCAACAATGCGAAGGTGATAGCGGGAATCGGGCGTGATGAGGGATTACCGGGGGGTCCGCATGTGCTTGCACTGTGCGAGATTGAAAACAGGGAGGTGATTGAGGATCTTGTCGGTACCGCTGCGCTGGCTCATCTGAACTACCGCATTGTTCACTACAACTCATTCGACAGCAGGGGCGTTGACGTTGCCCTGATATATCAGCCTGAATATTTTGTAGCTACTGCCTCGCGAAGTTATATACTTCCGCTTACTTCTGAGGAGGGTGAGGAGTACTATAGCCGCAGCCAGCTGGTGGTGTCGGGCGAGCTGATGGGCGAGCTGATGCATTTCATTGTGAACCACTGGCCTTCGAGGCGTTCGGGATCAAAAGCTTCGGAGAGGCTCCGCATTGAGGCCGCGCAGCTTACCCGGTCGATTGTCGACTCGCTGCAGTACATTGATGCCGGCGCCAGAATAGTTGTGATGGGCGACCTTAACGATGATCCCACCGATGCCAGTGTCACACGCCACCTGAGGGCTTCGGGCAGCATAGCTTCACTGAATAAGGGCGACCTTTACAATCCGATGTACGACCTCTACAGGAAAGGTGTGGGATCGCTTGCCTACCGCGACCGCTGGAACCTTTTTGATCAGATAATAGTGTCACAATCGCTGCTGGGAAAGGATTACTCAACTTTTAAAATGGTTGCGGCGCGTGTTTACATTAAGGATTTCATGACCCAGCGCGACGGGCGCTTCAGGGGGTATCCGCTGAGAACTTTTGTGGGAAACCAGTACACAGCCGGATTCAGCGACCATTTCCCGGTTTACGTGGTGCTGGGCAGGGAGAGGTAGGGGGCTGGTTGCTGGTAACTGGTTATTTCAGAATGATTCCTACGGGGCGGTGGTCGGAGATTAACGATGAGTATAGCGGGTAACAGGGCTCAGGCTTATATGTTACCGTTGTGTCGACACGGCTGAAGAGTTCGTTTGTGACCATTATATGGTCGATATGGCTTGGCCAGGAGGGATATGACCACCAGAGGGAGGTTCCGGTGGCAATGGCCATATCGGCAAAGCTGTAGTCGGTTTCGTTTGAGATGAACAGGTAGAACGGGTGTGACGCCGGCGGGGTAACGGCGATTTCGTCGTTCCAGTCACCCAGCACAATAACCGGATCGCTGCCGCGACTGGTTTCGATGTAGTTATCGAGCTTCTGCGCCGCATCGCGACGGCGGGCAATGTTGTCGGTTCCCCCGCAGCATTTGAGATGGAGATTGATAAGATAGGTTGTGATGCCGGTTGGACGGTGAGAGATCTGCACCTCCATGGGCGGACGGGGGAATGCGTAGAAGTCGTCTGTAAAAAGGAGCTTCGCCGATAAGGAGTTGTATTCTATTTCGCTGGTTTTGAAGAGGTAGGCCAGGTTCCAGTCGGAGTTGTCAATAAGGTAGTACTGGCCTGTCCAGCCTGGCAGCATTGCCAGCAGTGTGTTGAAAGAGGCACGTGAGGTGATCTCCTGGAGGGCGACGATGTCGGGATCGATGGCCTTAATCAGTTTTGCCACCGCATCGGTGGTGAGGGATCCCTGTTTCGGGAAGCTTTCAATATTGAATGTTACAACCTCGAGTGTGGCGGAAGAGCCCGGAACTATGCATCCCTGGAAGCTGATGCCGTTGTCGGGCAGCGGCGGATCATCTATCTTCCGGCAGCTGTGCGGCAGGAAAAGCAGGGCAATGAGAGCCGGTATGAAGGTTAATCGCTTCAAGGAATGGGAAATGGAATGCAAAGGTAAGAAAAAGGGCGTAAAGGACGTAGGGGACGTAGGGGACGTAGGGGACGTAGGGGACGTAGGGGACATAGGGGGCGTACAAGGGGCTAAAGGGTATTGAAATGGGACAACCCCGGAGTGCGTGGCCCGTACCGAAGGTCGGGAGGTTGGATATCAATAGAAAGGGGCTGCGTGAATGCAGCCCCTTTCCAAAGATTTTAATCAATGAGTTTTAATTCCTTATGAATTTTTTAGTAACGATCCCTGCCGGTGAGGAAAGCCTTACAAAGTAGATGCCTTTGGGCAGCCTGCCTGTATCAACTGTGACCAGCCATGCGCCGCCTGTTGATGCAGAGTGGTATACCCTGCCCGCGATATCGCGTA
>VGGM01000389.1 GCA_016868515.1 Bacteroidota bacterium
CGACTTGAACGAGGGAGGCAGCAATTCGCGGTACACATACGGAAGGTCGGCATTGGCAATAACTACATCGGCGCTGTGGGTTTTTCCATCTTCAAACTCCAGACCCGTTGCCCGCCTCCCGTCAACCATGATCCTCTTTACCGGCCTGCCGTAGTGGAATCTCACTCCCGCCTCAGTGCATTTTCTTATCAGCATCTCCACCACGCTGTACATGCCCCCTTTCGGGAAGAGCGACCCTTCGGTAAGTTCGGCGGCGGGTATCATCGAGAATAGTGCAGGTGAGGTAAAGGGACTCTGCCCCACGTAAATATTCTGGAAAGTATATGCCATCTGCAGCCTGCGGTCGCGGAAAAAGCGGCGGGTAAAGCGGCTGTGTGAGATGAATATCTTAAGTTTCAGAAGCAAAAGGGCATTGCGCAGGTTGATAAACTCAGTAATCCTGGTGAAGTTGCGACCCAGCAGACCCCTGAAACCGAGGGTATATAGTTCATAGCCCTTTCTGACATACTCCGATTCGCGGGCGGAACTCCCCGGTTCAAATCTTTCAAGTTGCTCAGCCATCCGACTCCGGTCAGCGGTAAAGGTTAGCCTGGAGCCATCATCGTAGAATAGGGTATAAAGGTCTTCCATCACCTTTACATCGAGTTCCTTTTCGAGTACGATTCCGAGCGACTCAAATATTTCGCGGTACACCTCGGGCATCAGCATCATGGTTGCACCCATGTCGAACCTGAAGCCGTCGCGTACCAGCTGGCCGCACCTTCCGCCGGCAAAATCATTTTTCTCGAATATTTCAACGCTGTAGCCGTTGCGGGCAAGGTAAAGCGCGGTGGTGATGCCTCCTATGCCGGCACCTGCAATTACTGCTGTTTTTGCTGTATTCATCCGATTTCGGTTCCCTGAGTTTTCCGTGTTCAGGAACACTGCTGCAAATATATAAGCTATTTAACTGCCCGTGAGCAGCCTGCGGCCGAAATTAGGCCAGTGACGGAAATAGACCGGTGAATGGCGGGTAAAGGGTTGGTTTCAGAGAAAACCCAGTTTGTCGGCTGCTAATGTTAGCAGCAGTGCCAGCGAAAATGAGATGAGTGGTGAGATGACCCACATCGCAAAGAACTTGTTGACCTCCGTTTTGCGGAAAATATTCCTGAACCCAAGTTTGGCCACACCTATTCCGAGTATTGCAGCCACATTCAGCTGAACCAGTGAACTTGGGATACCCTTTACAACTGAAGCAAGCAGCAGAAGGGTAGCCGAGACAAAAGCAATAATTACAGCTTCGATACGGCCGAACAAAACAATCTCCTTTCCCGTGTTGCGAACGATCTTATGTCCGAAAATGGAGCTCCCTATGCCAAAACTCGGTGCTACCACCAGAGTTGAGAGTATCATTATCAGCAGAAAATTCCTGTCGGAGGTGATATTCATCTCGTTCATTGTCATCGAGGCTATGGGCCCTGATGCATTTGCTACGTTGTTCGCTCCGATTGAAAACGCAACATAGAGTGACATAAGCATTATAACAACCAGCAGGACAGGGTTCTCATTGACCTTTTTTGAGATTGTCAGTCCACGTTTCCGGAGTGGTTTATAGATATACTTTCCTGCAAGGAGGCAAACAACGAATGATATCAGCGGGAGAATGAACCAGGCCGGGATTATTTCAACAAACATTTTATGGGTATTCAGTTCCCCATAGTAGATAGCCGGAGCTGCAACTGCAAATACCGTTGCCTGACTGGTCGACTGTGGGATTCCGGCCAGATTGGCAACCAGAAGGGCCAGCGAGACTGAAAGAAGTATTATGGTGGCAAGAACAACATCAATCCTTGCCGGGTCGATAAGCTCCCTTCCGACAGTTGTAGCAGTTGCCTTGCCGGCAACTATTGCCCCGATAAATACCATTATTCCGAACAATCCGGGAATAAGACGGGCCCTGATTGCATTTGTACCATAGGCCACTGAAAATGCCGGGCCGGTGCCTGAGCCACCCATGTTTATGGCAAGGAACATCGCAACAATAAAGGGCACCAGCAGGTGACTGAACATCGGTGACATAAAAAAATCAGCCTTTAATGGTACAAACCGCAAAAGTCATCATTCCCTCTGTCCCGGCAAACAGACAAAATACCCATTATGGATATGGGTATTAACACTCCCTGTACATCCTCAGCCAAAAATTATTGGCCCGGTAACAGGGTATTGGGAATTCTAACTACCCGTTCTCCCTGCTCTGAACCCACCTGCAGAAGATAAGACCATTCACTCTGAAATATTTGCGGCCTGCATCGACCTCTGTACTGTCGCCGGATTGCCGGGATTAAAAAACATCTGCCGCCGGGTATATCCGGCGGCAGCTTATTTCTTACCGTATGTCCTTACCGGGATTCCCGTCTATTTACCCGGCTTTAGTATAACCTGTGTTGCGGCCTGACCGAGGGGAATGGTGTAGGCTCCGCGATCGGAGGCAA
>VGGM01000390.1 GCA_016868515.1 Bacteroidota bacterium
TCTATGCCGACGACGACACGGTAAGGAAGTCGCTGCAGGTTGACTACACCTTTCATGCAGCCCGCAACTTCGCACTTATTGTTGCCAATGAGACCTACGACGATCCGGCCATAACCGATCTGGGCCAGCCGGTGAAGGATGCCACCGAGTTGTATAACACCTTAACCGGATTGTACAATTTCGACAAACCCAACGTAGTGTTTCTGAAAAACCCCACCAAAGCGGAAATTATAGGCACTCTTCATTCATTCAGGTCGCTGATAGGGCCAAACGACAATCTCCTGATTTTTTATGCCGGCCACGGTTTCTGGGATGAGGGAATGGGCGTGGGATACTGGCTGCCCAGGGATGCAAACAAGGGGAACCCTGTAAACTGGCTTCCGAACACCGATCTCACCAATTACCTTGGTGCCATCAAAACCAGGCATACCCTTCTGATAGCCGATGCCTGCTTCAGCGGTGGCATATTCAAAACCCGCTCGGCCTTCAGCAACACCTTTGCGGTTGAGAAGCTGTACCAGCTTAACAGCCGGAAGGCCATCACCAGCGGAACGCTTACCGAAGTGCCCGACAAGAGCGCTTTTTTCCAGTATTTCATAAAGAACCTGAAGGAGAATGCCAGCGAATACCTCCCTGCCGAACAGCTTTTCTCGCAAATGCGGATTGCTGTTATTAACAACAGCGAGAACGTTCCCCAGTTCGGCACCATTCAGAATGTCGGAGACGAGGGCGGCGATTTCATCTTTATAAAGAGAAAGTAGACAGTTTCAGCCATTTCCGGTAAACCGCAGGTAGTCATCCCTGTAGTTGATGTTATGGTACCAGTCACCCCAGGGAAAGGGTATGTACTTCGTATTTACCAGACTGAAGAGCTCAGAAATCTTATATTCTCCGGCGCCCAGCAGAGCCTCTGCCTTTCCTGCAACACCACGGCGGTACACAGCGTAAAGCGGCTCATAACGGCCGTCGTCTCTCACCGGAATAACTATGTCGGCATCGGCGGCGGCCTCAATCAGCCTGCCAATAAACTCAGCGTTCATCACCGGAATATCGCAAGCCGTAATGAAGTTGACGTCAAACGGCGAAGCCTCAAGGCATGAGGCAATTCCCATCAGCGGCCCCATGCCCGGGGTTTTGTCGGGAACCACGGGCAACCCGAGGAATGAGTACTTCGCGACGTCGGAGGAGCCAACAAAAACAGCACCGAAAAGCGGCTTCAGCTGAGCGGTGATATACTGAATCATAGGCTGCCCGTTGACATCGAGCATGCTCTTGTCCGGACCGCCCATACGGGTGCTCTTCCCTCCCGCCAGCACAATAGCCGCCGCATTACTGAACAGCAAATTGCTCATATCCTTGTTGTTAACAGGGAGAAGAGCTGACTCCCCCTGTACCCTAAAAGTAACTCTTTTACATCAGCATGCCACCCCGGAAGGCATATTTATCATACACAACAGGCTGGCAGGGTAAGAAAAAATAAGTATCTTTTGCAGTCAAAACATCACCTGATGGATCCAAAAAAAATAGTGGCCCGTTTCCGGCCCGACAAGTCAGAACTTCTTCCGGTACTGCATGCCCTGCAGGACAGTCACCCGCAGAACTACCTTACGGAGGAGTCGATGAAAGCGGCCGCCAGGCACCTTGGGGTAAACCTCTCATGGGTTTACGGCGTGGCAGGCTACTACACAATGTTCAGCCTGGAACCAAGGGGCCGCTATCTGATAAGGGTCTGCAACTCACCGGTATGCAGTCTGCTGGGTTCGGAACCACTGCTGCAGAGGCTGGAGGTGGTACTTGGGGTGCACACCGGAGAGACAACTCCTGACGGTATTTTCACCCTCGAAGAGAGCGAATGCCTGGGAATATGCGAGGTTGCCCCTGCCATGATGGTAAACAGGGATACATTCGGCAACCTGACACCCGAAAAGATTGACAAGATCATTGGCGATCTGAGAAACAGTCAAAAGGATACGAAATGATAGCCGAGAACAGGATAATCCTTAAAAATGCCGGGCATATTGACCCTTCCGGCATCGACGACTATATTGCCTGCGGCGGGTACAGCGCACTGGGTAAGGCGCAGGGCAGAGAGCCTGGTGATATTGTTGAGGAGATAGCAGCATCGGGGTTACGGGGTCGCGGCGGGGCCGGGTTCCCCACGGGAATAAAGAAGAAGGCAGCGGCCGGCTCGGTAACAAAAGGCACAAAATATGTTGTATGCAACGCCGATGAGGGGGAACCCGGAACCTTCAAGGACCGGATGATAATGGAGAACGATCCCCACCTGCTTATTGAAGGGATGATAATAGCTGCCCTGGCCATAGGCTCAGGCAAAGGGTTCATTTATATCAGGGGAGAATACTACCGGTCAGTGGAACTGCTGCATAAAGCAATCGACGATGCCCGTAAGCGGGGCATGCTGGGCCAGAACATTCAGGGCAGCGGCTTCAGTTTCGACCTCGAAATAA
>VGGM01000391.1 GCA_016868515.1 Bacteroidota bacterium
CATTGCTTTTGATAATGCCACTTCTCTTCTCATGCAACAGTGAGATGCAGCCTGAGCAGCCGGCCGGCAAGCTCTATATCATCGGCGGCGGCAGCCGCCCCGAATCGATGCTGAACGAAATCGTCGACATTTCCGGTCTCCGCAACGGCGGCTGGATGTATGTCCTGCCGATGGCCAGCGAAGAGGCCGACAGAGCCATTATATGGACACGCGAAGGCTTCAGCGTTACCGGCATAACCGCAGTCTATGGCCACAACTTCCGCCCCGGTGCCGAAATACCCGAAGGAAAAATCGACTCTATAATCAATGCCCGGTGCATCTATATCCCCGGCGGAGTCCAGGGCCGCTTTATGGAGGCTGTACGAAATACCCCCGTGGCCGATGCCATTCATGAGGCATACAAAAGGGGGGCTGTTATTGCCGGAACCAGTGCCGGCGCAGCTGTTATGAGCCGGCTGATGATAACCGGCGACCAGCTTAAGCCCCAGTCATCGCGCGAAGGATACACTACAATACAGCCGGAAAATATCGAACTGGCAGAAGGACTCGGACTGCTCAGCGATGTGATTGTCGATCAGCATTTTATTAAGAGACAAAGACTTAACCGGCTGGTGGCAGTGGCAATCGAAAACCCCGGTCAGCTCTGCGCCGGTATCGACGAATCGACTGCCATAATTATTGAGGGCAATAAAGCAACAGTAACCGGACTAAGCCAGGTTATCGTCATTAAAAACAGGAAGGGAACCTTTACAGCCGACAACGATCTGCTTGGTGCAACCGGACTGGAACTATCGGTTTACACCCCGGGCAGCAGCTTTATGCTCCGGTAATCAGGGTATCGCGCACAACCCACTTTCCGCCTGAAAGGAGGTGAACCATTTTCAGCTCACCGTCGAGGAACAGCAGGTCGGCATCCATTCCGGGCCTGATAAATCCTTTGCCCGGAAGCTTCAGTATTGTGGCCACATTGGAAGTCAGCACCTTAAGCGCCACCTCGAGCGGTAGTTTCTCAATAGTTACCGCATCGGCCAGCTCGCGCAGGTTGGCCGAAGGGAGCCCCTTTTCAATACGCAGCAGAAGCCCTTCGCTGTCAAAGACAGGCAGCGATCCGCAGGCATCAGACGAGAAGGTGATATGGCCCGCCGGCACCCCTGCCGCCAGCAGCTGCTTCAGCGCTGCCGATGGTTTGATCTCTTCATCGGGGAAGTAGGGCCAGGCGCTGGTTGTGATATCGACATACCCCTCCTTACCATAAGTGAGGGCATCTTCAAAAATATACGGGTTGCGGTTGCAATGCGTCGGAAGAAACTGTTTGAAGCCTATCTGGCTACCTTTAACAACCTCGCCGATAATTGCGAAAGGATCGGGGGCGTCTCCCATATGCAGGTTGACAATACCCGCCTTGCCGCCAAGCATACCACCAACCCTCGCGTGGGCAGCTATCCGCGCCAGTTCAGCCGGTGTCGGACACGAACTCCTGTGATCTGCCACCGCCAGTTCGCCAACACCTATCACCTCCTCAATAATTGCCAGGTCCTTGCCCACCTCTCCTGTTATTGTCGGAACCGGAACCTGGTAGGCGCCTGTCCATATCCACGCCGAAGCACCCTGGTGCCTCAGCGACCGCGCCTTCATCAGCACCGACTCGACAGTACGGGTGAAGCCGTCGGTCCCGAGGCAGCCGATTACCGTTGTCACTCCCCCTTCGTACATCATTCTGATTTCCATTTCGGTGGTGCGGGTTCCGGGACCTCCCTCACCGCCCGCCCCGGCAATGTGAACATGATTATCGATAAGTCCGGGCACAACTTTCATACCCCCGGCATCGAAGATTTCGGCTTCGGTACCTGCCGCCGGTTGTATCGATTCCCCAACCGCCAGTATCTTTCCCCCACCGGTAAGCACATCCTTCCGGCCCGAATATTCAGGGGAATAGAGTTCACAATTCTTTAGAAGTATCATATTCAATGATTTATCTTTCGATTTTCACAAGTAATACGAGACACGTGGTTATCTCTTCTTACGGCGGAACCTATCACCCCTGAAGCGTGGCTTCTGTTTCCTGCCGCTGTCAGAATCGGTTTTCACCTCCTCCATACCGGCCAGCGATTCAGGCAGCGGGGCAGTGTAAATCTCGTATCCTATCAGTTTTTCAATCTTCTGGAGTTTATAGGCATCATCGCGTGTAACAAGGGTTATTGCCACGCCTGTGGTTTCAGCGCGGGCAGTGCGGCCAACACGGTGCACATAATCCTCGGCATCTGACGGAACGTCGTAGTTTATTATCAGGTTTATATCCTTTATGTCGATACCCCGGCTCAGAACATCGGTTGCCACCAGTACCCTGGTCTGCCGCGACCTGAACCGGCCAAGTACCTGTTCCCTCTCCTTCTGCTCAAGGTCGGACGATATCCCTTCGACAACGTACTCCCTGTTGCGCAGTCCCCTTACAATATCCTGCACCTTT
>VGGM01000392.1 GCA_016868515.1 Bacteroidota bacterium
GTGCTCCACATGTTGCCCCTCTCTACCCATGCCTCCCTGTTTCCTGGTTCGGCACTTATGAGCCGGTTCAGGAGTCTGAGAGAATTTCCGGTGTCGCCGGCTTCGGCAGCTACTGATGCAGCCGCCCTGAGAACCCCGCCATCGCCTGCATTTATCGAAAGATAGTAGTTAAGGTCGGTCATAGCCCTTCCAAAATCCATTAAACCGCGATATCCAGAGGCCCTGGAGGAGAACAGGTTAAGGTCGGGCGTTTCCGCATTGATTAGCGATGTGTAAACTGATATTGCCTGCCTGTAGTCTCCTGCTGCCAGATAGCTGTCGGCAAGAAGCCTGTTTGCCCTGTACGATAAATTACCATAATCACCGGCATCTGTTAAAAGATTAACAGTTGATTTGAAATCACCCTTCGCATAAGCAACAAGGGATCTGGCATATACCAGTTCCCTGGTCCCTAGTTCATCATGGCCGGCAGCTTCCAGTAATAACTCTGCCTCTTCAGTCATACCTCGGGATATAAGGTATGTCACTTCATCAAGTATAACTTCGGCCGGCGAATGTCTCTCCTTTTCCCAGTATCTCTTCCATTCCGGCCTCAATTCTATCTTTGCCAGGAATCTGTCGGAATGACATGCCCTGTCTCCTGCCCTGTACCCAGAAGCAAGGTTTTCTTCAAGATACCTCAGTGAGGTTACGGCATCGCCTTTGACGGCATAAACTCTGGCAAGGCCGAACGCCCCGGAATGCTTTCTCGCGTCAGAGGCCTTTCTGAATGATTCCATAGCCTCATCATACCGGCTCAGTCCCAGTTCAGCCTCCCCCTTCTCCAGAAGAATCCTGTAGTCGGTTCCTGCATTAAGAACCGAATCGGCTAGTTTCAATGCCTCCGCAAACCTGCCTGAATTGCGCAGGTGTACCGATCTCAGCAATGCATCATGCAAAGGTGACTGCGAACCGGCTGTCTGGAATATCAGCACGCATATAGCTGAATATAAGATTTTTATAAACCGGTTGTTCATATCTGGTTCCATCTTCTACTTCTTAAAATCGGGAGGTTTGATCACTGCTCCCTTTTCGGTAATTACATGTACGAATCCCGAAAGGTGTAATTCCTCAATACCTGAGATCCTGCGTTCAAATACATCACACTGGTAGAAATAGATGCCAGGCGAAACAATCTTTCCCCTGTATGTACCATCCCAGTTCAGCTTTGGTTCATTAGTTGAAAAGATAAGCTGGCCGCTTCTGTTGTAAAGCCTGAAGTCAACCCTCTCAACGAGCCCTGATGTTTTCGCAACCAGTAAATCGTTAATTCCGTCACCATTTGGGGTAAAAACATTGGGTATCTCATAGAAATCGCATGAATCAACACAAATCACATCCGACATGGCACTCTCATTGCCAAGTGCATCGAATGCGGTAACCCCGTAACAACCAGCTACCAGATCGCCAGGATAGTGCTTGTATGACGAACTATTCCTGTCATTGAACTGCTGTATCATCTGCATAATACCCTCCACCTCAGGCCTGAAATAGAGTCTGTACCCTGCCACATCGTCAAAACATACCGGGTCGGTAATAGTCCATGTTACCTGATTGTAGAGGCTGTCGCATTGCGAGGAGACATTAATATCGGGGGGACATGGTGGTTCATTGTCGACGGGAACAACGCATACTCTTTGGGAAAGATTAAACAGATCCTTCGGATATCCTGAAATGGTGTATCCACCGTACGTACGTACGTAGTAGCAATAATCGCGACCGTTCTCAAGGCCGGTGTCAACCCATTCAAGCAGGTTCGTACTGCCGATTGAGTCAAAAACCATTGTATTCTCATTATATCTGAAGAAATCATACCGCGTGTTTATCCAGGGTACATTCCTCTGGATACTGAAACGTACCTTCCTGTCACCGGGTGAGGCCTGCAGATATACGCTCGAGGCAATGCCGGCATCTCCTATCATAAACCTGTTTCCCGGGGCGTCGTTGTATAGCTCAACCCTGTACAGGAAGCCACCGGCAGCCGTATTCATCAATGTATCGGCAAAAACCGTATCGTTAAGATCGGCCGTAGGAACCGACCCCTTCAACAGGTAGTTTGTACCTGGTATTCCGTCGGCCCGGTAAACAAGGTACTCGTATGGCCCGGTAACCGTGGGAATGGTGTCGAGCCGGTCGGGCTTCTTCCAGATTACTTTTATTGAACCGTTCACAGCATCGGTTTCTCCAACCGTAACATGCCTGATTACCGGAACTCCGGTTACCAGCGAAGAAGTGATCTCATTCGATGCTTTACTCTCAGTTCCGTTAGGGTATACAGCAACAACACGGTATGTGTACTCAACACCAAAATCAAGGCCTTCAACTCCGTTATTGTCAATATACTCAACAGTGGCGGAACCAGGGGCATACCCTACCTTGCTGAAACCCGACCACGGAGGAATTCCGTTCACGCATGAATCAGGATCA
>VGGM01000393.1 GCA_016868515.1 Bacteroidota bacterium
TGTTTTCAGCGGTGCCAACTTCGGGCCCTTCGTACCGCCAAGTGTGGCCTACCTGCCGTTGCTTGAGGAAAAGGTTGGTGAAGGTACCGGCCATTTCTTCGGCGCCATGCGTATTGATGCCTTCCGCACTGCAGGTGAATTCAAGTTATCGATGGACAGGTGGATAAGAACATTCCGGTCGGCCAAACCTGCTGAGGGTCAGGAGAAAGTCCTTGTACCCGGCGACATTGAGCGGGAGGCCGAGGCCAGAAACAGAAAAGACGGTATCAGACTTGTGCCTGCAGTTCGCGACGATCTTATGGCAATCGCAAAGGAACTCTCGGTCGGATTTGAATAGTGTAACTATCTCCTCTACCCCTCTTTCTGACCCATAAATCCCTGTTTTCTAAGTACTTCCAGAAAGGACTCTGAAAAATGGATGTTATCAGCCTTCTTGTACCTGACATCTGTAAATACCTGTGCAAGTGTCTTCTTGCCATTCTCGGCAATAAACCGGATTGAATCATCCCTCGATTCTTTTCCCCTGTAGTACAGGTCTATCGCAGCCTCATCGTAATCGTGGTATCTCTCATTATGTACTACGGCCGCGACCGGAAGCCGGTCGACCTGTTCCGTATCCTCAGCGGGCCAGCCCAGTGTAATTGCCGTTACCGGAACCACACCACGTGGCAAATTGAGTATTTCAATGATTTTATCTGCCATATAGGTGGTGGTGCCCAGATAGCAGATGCCCATCCCCTTCGACTCGGCAGCAATGCATGCTGTCTGGGCAGCCAGCAGGGCATCAATAGCAGCTGTCATAAAAGACAGGAAGTTGCCGTAACCGGGCTCAGCCTCACGCAGCCGGCACCATTTGCTGAACCGGTTGAAGTCGGCACAGAAAGTGAGCATCACCGGTGCCTCTGTAACCATCTTCTGATTAAAATGGGCCGGGGCCAGCCTTGCCTTCATTCCGCTTTCGCGTGTAACTATTATGCTGTAAACCTGCATATTACCGGTAGTTGAGGTACGAATGGCTGCATCGAGTATGTAATTGAGATCTGCATCACTTACCTCCTTATCAGAGTATTTCCTGATTGTCTTCCGGCTGAGCAGGGGGTCGTTCTTAAGCTTCATCTGTTATTCAGTTAACAGCTGCAAATATAGTAAAATGGCAACCTGCTTTTGCACCTCCGGTCTCCGTATTGGGTATTAAAACCTCTTCGTGTATCCGTGGCAGTATGGAGTCTTGTTGTTGACAAAGTAATAGTCCTGGTGATAATCCTCGGCATCGTAAAACTCTGATGCAGGAGTCAGCCTGGTAGCAACTTTGTATCCCTTATCACGCAGTATGTCAAGATATTTGGCGGCCATCCTTTTTTGATCGTCGTTGATGTAGAAGATTTCCGAGCGGTACTGCGGACCGATGTCGGGTCCCTGTCGGTCCACGTGCGTGGGATCATGAATCTCGAGGAACAGTTTTACCAGTTTTTCATAGGTTGTTTTTGATGGATCATAAACTACCCGTACGGCTTCGGCATGGCCGGTGGTTCCTGTACACACCTCCTTGTAGGATGGATTCTTCACATGCCCTCCGATATACCCCGATACCACTGCAAGAACCCCGGGTTCCTGCTGCAGGAAGTACTCGACCCCCCAGAAGCAGCCTCCGGCAAAAATCGCAGTAGTGTAAGTGCCCTGCTCAAGAACTGCAGGTACGAATTCGAGAGAGACCGAATTAACACAATGACGGGTGTTCTTTGAAGTAAAACCCTCACCCATGAATACATGTCCAAGGTGCCCGTTGCAGTTCGCGCAGATAATCTCGGTTCTTTGACCGTCTGCGTCAGGGACCCTGAGAACTGTTCCGGGTATCTCATCATCAAAGCTTGGCCATCCGCAGTTGGAGTCAAATTTGTCATCCGACCGGTATAATGCTGCTCCGCACTGCTTGCATACGTATGTTCCCTTCTCCTTGTGGTTTGTGTACTTCCCTGTCCAGGGCCGTTCGGTTCCCTTTTCAAGTATCACATACGACTCATCCTTCGACAATTTACGGAATGAAGGCTTTTGCTGATCACCGGTATCGGGCTTCATAACTGCAAAAATTAAGATTATTAAATATATAATGGTTTTCATGGTAAAATACTTTACTTACTCATATTAATACAAAAAATCCGCGAAATTGTTCTGGGAGGAAATGTGTTTTTTAACAACACCGTGTGGAATTAAACTATCGCATTAATTGTCTAGTTTTACACAAACCATTAAAACCAACTTTAACACTAAAACTAATATCAACTGACATGAGAAGAATCAAGATTTCAATTCTGGTGCTGCTTATGGTGACCTCCCTTGTAACAGGGCAAAGGGCATCACAGCAGGCTGCTCAGACATTCTCGCTTGCAAACGAGATGCTCAGTCCGCTTAACTTCAGGCTTATAGGGCCTGCTGCCTATTCAGGCAGAATAGCCGACA
>VGGM01000394.1 GCA_016868515.1 Bacteroidota bacterium
CTGATAACGACGGAATTCTTGATGAGGTTAAAGCAAAGCTTCAGGAATTGTCAAAATAGGAAATGAAGATATTATTGCGATGAGGAGAATATCCGTATATATAATGATTGCCGTTCTGCTGCCTGCAGGACTTGAAGCGCAGCAAACAGGTGAAAAGATTCAGCGGGAAGTGAGGTTGTACAATCCTTTCCGGCCAACCCTTTCTGAGGCTGCAAAGAAGAATCTCTTTCCCGACATGACCGATTCGGTAAAAGTTGCTGAAGCGATCGTTTACAATGTCAGTCCGGAGGCATTCACCCCTCCATACACGGTTTCGCCTATCAGACCGGCGGCCATGCTTCCCGACCCGCTTCCGAAGCTTTACAAGAGTTACGTAAACATGGGCATTGGCAACTATTTCACCCCGCTCGGCGAACTGAGCATTACAAGTGAGCGTTCGCGGACAGGTATGCTGGCTTTCTACGGAAGGCATTTCTCAAGCAACGGCAGGGTTGAGCTTGAGAACCTCAGGAAGGTTTATGCCGGATACATGGATAATGATGCTGTCATATACGGCAAGAAGTTTCTCTCCTCGTCGGTTTTAAGCGGGTCGGTTCACTTTGCGCACCTTACCAGGCATGCCTACGGCTACGATACTCTGTACGTTGACTGGGAGGCAGAGAGGGAGGAGACCAGGCTGAGGTTTCTCAGAACCGGGGCTGAAGCGGCAATAACCTCACTCCGGGCCGATTCGGGCTCACTGATATATGATTTCAGCCTTGGCTATGACTATTTCAGGCAAAGCCCTGACCTCTGGCAGCACGATGCTGTACTAAAGTTCGATGCGGGCAGGAGTATTAAGGCCTTCGGTACCAGCAGCGCTGCCCGAAGAGCCGGGGTATCATACTTTTTCGGCAATATCAGAGGATCATACGAGGGAAGCTGGTTCGATAAGGCAATCACTCCGAATCCGAGACATATCTTCAGGATAAATCCCTCACTTAGCAAGAAGAGCAATGAGTGGAATTTCAGACTGGGCTTCACAGCCGTTACCGAAACAAGAGTGTTCGCTGCCACTCCGGCTGATGATTTTAAAACCAGGCTTCATTTCTATCCTGACGTTTCGCTTGGTATTTCAGTAATTCCCCGATTCCTTGTTTTCAATCTGGCACTTGACGGCGACCTTTCGAGCAACAGCGCTCCGCTTACGGCGGAAATCAATCCCTATGTGATGACAAACGGTAATCTCTTCAGAGTGCCATACACAGACAATCAGATAGTTGCGAGAGTATCTCTTGCCGGGTCAGTTATACCATCCACATCGTACAGGCTTGGTGGGTCGTACAGCGTCTCCGGCGACATGATCTTCTTCTCGAATGTGGTGTGGGATGACCTGGATTTCAATGAGGGAGTCGGTAATTTCTTTACACCAGTTGCTTCTGACGGTAACCTGGCCAATATTTACAGTGAGGTGACTACCGGCATTTCGAAACGGCTGAATGCCACGCTCAGGGCAGATTTTTACCAATACACCCTCACCGATATAGACTTTGCGTATAATAAGCCCTCATTCGACGGGTCGCTGCAGTTAAAGTATAATCTGCGCGACAAGATACTGGCAGGGGCCGGTATCAATGCAACAGGTAAGAGGAAAGCTCACATTACTCCGATGTCACTGATGGGTCCGCCACCGGCACCACGCGACGATATAGAATTGCCGATGCACATTAATCTGAATGTTTCGGCTGAATACAGGTACACGAAAATACTCTCTTTCTGGCTGAGAATGTATAATATCAGTTACAACAGGAACTACGAGTGGGCCTGGTATCCGTCGCAGCGGTTCCTTGTGCTGGCAGGTTTCAGTTACAGTTTGTAGTGATGCCATATGCCGCCCGGCCGGGACCGTTCATAAGTGGACACAGAGTGTTAAAAAAACCCATTATTTTAAGTATTATTTCTTCCATGGTTTGACTATTTTTAGTATCTTTACGGCCTGAAATAAATTGCATAGAATCAATATTTTATGTCATTCAGGAATCAGGCCGGGAAGGCCCTTCCTGAGCCTCCTCTGAGGCTTCAGGGAAAGCCTCCGGCGTAGGTGGTTTTTAAATGGCATAAGAAATTAATACGGAGTGAAAAAATAAGTTCGGAAGATGAGTGAGAAGGAGAAGAGTTTAAACGGACAGGGAGATTATTCGGCCGACAGTATTCAGGTGCTGGAAGGGTTGGAGGCAGTCAGGAAAAGGCCTGCAATGTACATAGGCGACACAGGGGTTAAGGGATTGCATCACCTGGTTTATGAGGTAATTGACAACTCGATAGATGAGGCACTTGCCGGTCATTGCGATCTGATTGAGGTGCTGATTAACGAGGACGCCTCGGTAACTGTTACCGATAACGGCAGGGGTATTCCCACCGGCATGCATGAAAAGGAGAAGAAGTCGGCGCTTGAAGTGGTCATGACTGTACT
>VGGM01000395.1 GCA_016868515.1 Bacteroidota bacterium
GCATCATCGAAATTGACCGGGTATTTAATTATGGCCGGCATATCGAACAGTCCGTCGGATGTACTGATACGCACCATTTCGGCCTTTGAATGCATTGACCGATCGTAGGTTGCTGAAACAGGACGGTATATCTCACGGAGCTGTTTCCCCGACCTGTCGAGAACAACCATTGCCCCTGGGCTCTCTATACTGCTCCATGTATCAATAAAGTAGCTGCCGCCCGGAGAAACCGATACTGAATGTGTTCCGGCTCCTGAAGTGATCTGCTGCAACCCCTTGCCGTCAATGCCTACCCTGTAGTAATGCCTTTCCGTCGACTGTGGTCCTGTGGCACTGAAGTAAACCAGTCCGGCAGCCTCATCAACCATCTCAATGCCCGTTACCCTGAAATTAAAAGAGGTAAGCGGGGCCTTTAGGCTTCCGTCCCAACCATGGTAATAGAGATTCTCCCAGTCACTCCTGTAACTCCTGACTATAAACCCCGATCCGTTTTTCAATACATAAATATCCTCGTAAAACTCCACCCAGGTGGGCCTCGACTCATTGTATATCTCAGTGAAATCACCTGTTGCGGCATCGGCGAGAATTATTCTGAGGTCAGTCTGATCGCGGTTCAGCACCTGAACGGCCAGCTTACGGCTGTCGGGCGTCCAGAATGGCCAGGCCAGATACTGGTCGGCGTTTTCATTGGTCTTCACCCAGGTGGTTTTTCCTGTCGTAATATCGGCAATCCCCATCTTAACAACCGGATTCCTGTCGCCTGGTTTTGGATATGGAGTCACCTCAGTCCTGCCATTAACTCCGTCAGATTCATCAAGGCGGACAAGTGTAAACACCGGTACCGTATTCTCGTCTGACCTGAGGTAGGCAATCTTCGAGCCGTCGGGTGCCCACCAGAAAGCAGCATAACGGCTGGGACGACCAAGTATCTCCTCAAAGTAAACCCACGATGCATATCCGTTATATATCCGGTCAGTAGCATCAGTTGTAAGCCTGATCTCCCTCATCTCAACCAGGTCAAAAACATAAAGATCCTTGTTCTTTGTATAGGCTATCCGCCGCGAATCGGGCGAAAACCTGGTGTTAACCTCCTCCGCCGGGTCATTTGTAAGCCTTATTTCACGGCCGGCAAGTGCCGAAATCAGATACAGATCATCTTCGCGGTTTATGATAACACTTTTGTTGTCGGGACTGACTATATCGGCCGGCCCGGGTGAATAGTTGGCAGGCAGCGACCCGATTAGTTTTTCACGCTCGCTCTTCCAGCCAGTTAATACCCTCTCTGTACCCCTACGGGCATCGACACTTTTTACGACCGGAACGCCGTTTTCAACCATCTGGATTATATACCGGTTATCATCAAGCCATCCCGCAACCTGCGGTGCAGCCTGTTGCACCTGAGCATTAACATCCGCTATCCGAAACAGCAGTATCAAACTTGACAATAATAAAATACACCTCTTCATATCCAATTGTTTTATAATCACTTAACAATATTCTGAACCCGGCAATCGGATACAATCAACCCCTCCTGCGCCCTGTACTTCCTTTTCCCTGAAAGACTCATCCCGACAAATATAATATTTTCTTACTTTTACCTTCCATTAATGATGATGAGCCGAGAGAAAAAAGGGCGAGATGATACCGACTGGTTCCGCCTCGACAATGCAGCAAAGATTTACCCTGCAGTAATTGGCGGAGACTTTACCGCTGTGTTCAGAATATCAGCAATTCTTATGGAGGATATCGTTTACTCTGCCCTGGCAGATGCTATAACCGTTGCCGCCACCAGGTTCCCTTATTTCAATGTTACACTTAGCAATGGACTTTTCTGGTACTACCTCGAGAAGGTAGATACCAAACCCCGGCTCTACCCCGATGAGCCCGAGATATGCACAGCCTTCCCTATCGGATCAAAAAGGGAGGTCATGTACAGAATCATTGTGAAGGAGAAAACGATATCGGTTGAATTTGTTCACATTATTACCGATGGCGGAGGAGCATTGGAGTTCCTTAAAACATTGCTTTATGAATATTTCAGGAACCTGAGTAAAATCGATGTTCTTCCTTCAGGTATTTGTGACCCGTCGGTTGAACCTGATCCCGAAGAGTACGAGGACTCATTCAGTAAATATTTCAACAAAAGGATTCCTGCTACAGAAAATCCCAAACCAGCCCTTCATCTGCCCTTCAGGTTGAATAACAGACCCAGGTTCAGGACAATGGTTGCCGAAATTGATTCCGGTGAAATAAATGCCAGGGCTAAGGAATTGAATGTATCGGTCACAGAATACCTGGTAGCAGTTTATCTTGCAGTTCTGCAGGATCTGTTTTACAAGCTGCCTGAAAGGAAAAGGCGGGGTGTCATCAGGGTTCAGGTGCCGGTTAACCTGAGGAGACTATATGGCAGCAGAACCCTGAGGAATTTCTCACTTTTCGTGGTGCCGG
>VGGM01000396.1 GCA_016868515.1 Bacteroidota bacterium
TGATATCAGATTTCTGATTTGGGTCGATCGTGCGGCGTCCGGCATCCGGCATCCGGCATCCGGGAACAATTTGGTGGGGCGCCAGTTATGCCCCTATGCCATTACGCCATTACGCCATTTTTTATTACGTTTGCACCCTGAACCAAGCAAGACTACAGATGTCTTATATCAATACCTACCGTCAGCGCAGGTCTTTCCTCAAGAGAGGAGCCGAGAATCTGATCTTTGAAATCAGAAAAATCATAAATTACCACAGGAATGGCAGAATTCACCGCACTATTCTTTTCTATCCCGAGTATCCAAGGCGGCGCGGTGTTCTGTACAAGGTATTCCGCTCGATGGGATTCAATATTACCAATGACCCTTCCAATCCACACAATATCAGAATCTTCTGGAGCACCGCAACAATAAAGGAGCAGGATCAGGTGGTAAGGGACTGGGCTGAAACCGGCGGTGCAATTAACATGAACTGTACCGATGTGTCGAAGAGCAGGGTTGACGCTATATTCACCGCGATATTCGGGTACTCGAGTCTCGTCGATCCGTTAACCTACGGCGGCGAGATGGTGAAGAAGAGTGAGATCAATGCAGCGCATGACGGAGTAATAGTTAAGGGTCCGGTTGAACCGGAAAACGGATTCGTTTATCAGAAACTGATTGACAACTCTGTTGAAGGCGGAATGGTGGCCGACCTTCGGATACCAGTTATAATGAACACAATACCACATGTTTATGTGAAGTATAAGCGGATGAAATACCGGTTTGGCCATTTCTCCCGTACAGATACTCGAAAAAGGGGTGTGGATATTATGAAGCCCGACCAGGTGCTGTCGGATGATGAGATATCAAGGATAAAACTGTACGTAAGAGAGTTCGGACTCGATTATTGTGAACTTGATGTATTACGCGACAAGGCAACCGGACTCATTTACATTGTCGATGTGAACAATGCTCCATTTGGCCTGCGTTTCATGGACAGGCAATCGACAGAGGCCGCCCTCAGCCGCATTTCCGATGCCATTAACAAGGAGATTTTAATGGCATAATGGGGTACACCAAGCCCCTCCTAATTCAGCCTGAACTGGACCGGTAACGTGAACCTCACCTTAACAGGTACTCCACGCTGTTTGCCCGGTGTCCATTTCGGAGAGTTTGTAACTACCCTGATAACTTCTTCATCGAGAGTTTTCTCAACACTCCTGATTAATTTCAGGTCGGTGACCGTTCCGTCAGCACCAACGGCAAAATCAACGATTACCATTCCCTGGATACCGTTCTCCTGGGCGAGTTGCGGATACCTTATCCTTTCATTTACCCACTGGCTGAAACGGTTAAGGTCACCACCCCTGAACCGTGGCATCTCCTCCACAATTCTGAACTCCTCGGGTTCCTTTACCGTGTCGGCCGGTATGGCAATAATATACTGCTGAAGTGGTATGTCCAGGCCCCCGGGGTCATCAAGAATTATCTGAATATCAGGAACATCACGGTTATTCTCAATAATCTCAAATATCTCGGGCGATACTACCTTTGGGGGTTCAGGCTGGTTTTCAATGGTTTGCGGAGGCAGAAGCTCAATCTCCCCACCATCATCTATAATCGTTCTCTGCCTGTCAGGCCCTGCATCACCTGCCGACCATTCAAATGATATCAGCGCGAAGCCCAGGGCTATAACTATTCCCAGCAGGAAGAAACTGCTCTTGTCCCTCTCCAGGTTTGCTTTCTCATTTTTCTTTGTTTCCATCATATTACGGTTTTAGTGTATACTGGTAGTGTGTTTTAACAAAAATTAACAAAAACCATACCGCATTGTCTCTTCCGGTATTGTTACCTCATAATGGGATTGACTGAACCGGCAGACATATGATTCATGCTTCCGTGGATGTCATGATTTATTACTATTTTAGCCGAAATAGTTTTGTTAACCCCATACCAGTCTCGTTTCGGGATACTCCGTCCGCTGTGTAAGGGACAGATAATCATTATTATACCATATCATAGTAATCAATAAATCCTGATTGTATGGAATACATCGAGTCAAAAACGAAGATCATAGCTACCATAGGTCCTGCTTCGGCGCCGAAAGAGGTGATGCGGCAGATGTTTCTAAAAGGCGTAGATGTATGCCGGCTGAACTTCTCCCACAGCGACTACAATACTCACGTGGCTGTGATAAACACCATCCGTGAACTGAATGCCGAACTGGGACTCAATGTCGCGATTCTGGCCGACCTCCAGGGACCAAAGATCAGGATAGGAGAGGTGGAGAACAACTCTGTTGAGCTGGCCGACGGCAGCGAGTTCTCATTTACCACCGAAAAATGTACAGGCAACTCATCAAAGGCCTACCTTAGCTATAAAACCTTCCCCCAGGATGTGAAGGCTGGCGATCTGGTACTTGTCGATGACGGCAAAATAAAACTTGAAGTAACCGGAACAAACCG
>VGGM01000397.1 GCA_016868515.1 Bacteroidota bacterium
CGGTGAGGCTCTTCTCATCGCAGTTCTTGATAACCGGAACAATCAGATTGCCATCGGGGAGTGCAGTGGCCATACCAATGTTAATGTTCTTCTTCATGATAATCCTGCTTCCATCGACCGATGAGTTCAGCATTGGGAAATCTTTAAGAGCCCTGGTAACGGCGTCAATGAAAACAGGAGTAAGGGTAAGCTTAACGCCTTCCCGTGCCAGAAAGCTCTCTTTCACACTGTTACGCCAGTTGACCAGCCTGGTAACATCGGCATCGATGTATGAGGTAACGTGTGCTGAGGTGCGTTTCGACATTGTCATATGCTCGGCTATCAGTTTCCGAACCCTGTCCATTTCAACAACCGTGTCACCTGTAAGTGGCTGTGCTGTAACCGCCTGACCGGTGCCTTGTGCAGATGCTGCAGAGGGAGTCGTCTCCCTGACGAGTTGCAGACCCTTTGTGTCGGGTAGCCGTTCAACCCTGGTTTCGGTTGCAGTTCCAGCCGTGGCAACAGTTTCGCGCCCCGATCTAAGCCACAAAAGCACATCATCCCTGGTAATCCTTCCGTCGGCTCCGGTTGCCTGTATTGTGTCGAGCTCTTCGTAACTGATACCCTCAGCGGCAGCTATGCTCCTCACCAGAGGAGAAAGGAACCTGCCCGAAGGGGTGCGACTCTTCATACCCGACGATACCTCATCAACCTGCTTCTTTTCACTCCTCACCTCTTCAATGGTTTCACGGATACGCTCAACCTCCCTCTCTACCCTGGCTGCATCCTGAGGTACATAGCCGGCCTCATTTTCAATTATGGCAATTATCTCTCCCACCTTCGGAACCGAACCCTCCTTTGCAATAATCTTTGTCAGTATCCCTGAAGCCGGAGACGGAACTTCCGAATCGACCTTATCGGTGGCGACCTCTACAATCGGGTCATCCTCATTAACTTTCGAGCCTTCGGCAACGAGCCACTTGTTAACTGTTGCCTCAATCACTCCCTCACCCATTGCGGGAAGAAAAACTTCAATCCTTGCCATTTGTCTATTTTGTGTTTAACGATTTTCTTTTAACGAATAACAAACAAAACGGAAATAAGTTTGAAACAATATAGCCATTACCTTGCCATCCGGTATGCAATAATGGCAGGTGTTCTGATAATAATTGCCAGCAAACCGGACAGGAATACTCCCGAATGCATGAGAGCCCTGAACGGGAAAATATACTTCTGGCTGAAATTCTTCTCGATGAAGAGGTGCATCGACCTGTAAAAATGCCTCAGGCCTCTGTAACTTTTCATTGCACCGCTGGAACCCTTGAAGTGGGTTACGGTTACTGCCGGATAGTACCAAACCTCATAGCCAGCAGCGGAAATCTGCATTGAGAGGTCAATGTCCTCGCCAAACATGAAGTAGCGTTCATCAAACAATCCTGCCTTTTCAGCGGCTTCACGAAGCATGAACATAAAGGCACCGGTAAGGGCTTCAACCCTGGCAGTATCAGTCTCACCTATATGCCCCATATAGTATCTGTTTACAAAAGAGGATCCGGAGAATAATTTGTAAATACCAGACATTCTGAACAAAGCAGCAGAGGCTGTCGGTATTCCGCGTTTCGATTCAGGAAGGAAAGCTCCGTTGCTGTCGGTGAGGCGGGGTCCTGCAGCACCGGCCTGCGGGTGCTCATCCATAAAGGCGATGAACATTGCAGGTGCCGCCGGGGGTACCACCGTGTCGGGATTAAGAACAAGCAGGTACTTTCCCGTTGAGATAGTTATGCCCTGGTTGCATGCTGCCCCGAACCCCCTGTTACTGCTGTTTTCTATCAGCTTTATGCCCCGGTATTCATTTCTGATCATTTCAGGCGATCCGTCCGACGAATTGTTGTCAATAACAATAATCTCGTTTCCCTCTCCCTGAAGTGCAAGCAGCAGCGATTCGAGGCATAGTTTAAGCCTTGATTTTACATTGTAGCTGACTATTACGGCTGATATATCCAACTCTGCACAGGGTAAAGTTTAAATGGCAGCTGATATAACCTCTGCCAGGCGCCTGATTCCCTCTTCAATGTCCTTTTTGTTTGAGAATGAAAAGTTAAGGCGCATGGTATTCTTACCTGCATCGTTGCAGTAAAACACCGATCCGGTGACAAATGCCACTTTTTTGTCGACCGACGACTTCAGAATATCAAGGGAGTTGAGGTGCCCGGGCAGGGTGATAAAGAGGAAAAGGCCGCCATCGGGTTCGGTCCAGCTCACTCCTTCAGGCATGTACATTCGCAGGCAGTCAATCATATGGTGGCACCTTTCGCGGTAAAGGGCAACAGTTTTGACAAGGTTCTTATCGAGCAGTCCCTTTTCAATATACCGGGCAGCGATCTTCTGAACGAAAACGGGAGTACAGAGGTCGGACGACTGTTTCGCCATTACGATTTTGTCGAGCAGC
>VGGM01000398.1 GCA_016868515.1 Bacteroidota bacterium
AACACTTACCGGATAATTATAATTACTCAATAATTGACGTTACCTGTCCGGCACCAACGGTCCTGCCACCTTCGCGGATGGCGAAACGAAGACCTACGTTGATAGCAACCGGGTAAATCAGATCGACCGTAATCGAAACGTTGTCGCCGGGCATAACCATCTCAACACCATCGGGAAGTGTGATTTCTCCGGTAATATCGAGGGTCCTGAGATAGAACTGGGGACGATACTTGTTGTGGAACGGAGTATGACGTCCTCCTTCTTCCTTCTTGAGAACATAAATCTCAGCCTTCACCTTGGTGTGCGGAGTTATCGATCCCGGTTTGGCAAGAACCATACCTCTCTTGATCTCTTTCTTGTCAACACCGCGAAGCAGAAGACCTACGTTGTCGCCGGCCTCTCCCCTGTCAAGGATCTTCCTGAACATCTCAACACCTGTGCAAACGGTTTTGCGCTTGCTGGCACCCAGTCCGATCATTTCGAGTTCATCAGCTGTGTTTACAACGCCGGTTTCAATACGGCCGGTTGCAACTGTACCACGTCCTGTGATTGAGAACACGTCTTCAACCGGAAGGAGGAACGGCTTCTCATTCTCACGCGGCGGAATCGGAATATACTCATCAACTGCGTCCATAAGCTCCATTACCTTATCTTCCCATTTTGGGTCACCGTTCATTGCACCGAGTGCTGAACCACGGATAACCGGGGCGTTGTCGCCGTCAAACTTGTAGAAGCTGAGAAGATCACGAATCTCCATCTCAACAAGGTCGAGAAGTTCTTCATCGTCAACAGCGTCAACCTTGTTCATGAAAACAACAATCTTCGGAACGTTAACCTGACGTGCGAGCAGAATATGTTCACGTGTCTGGGGCATCGGACCGTCAGTCGCTGCAACTACAATAATTGCACCGTCCATCTGGGCAGCACCGGTAACCATGTTCTTCACATAGTCGGCATGACCCGGACAGTCAACATGCGCGTAGTGACGTTTGGCTGTCTGATACTCAACGTGAGCGGTATTGATAGTAATACCTCTCTCCTTTTCCTCCGGGGCATTGTCGATAGAATCGAAATCCCTGATTTCAGAAAGACCCTTCTTGGCAAGAACCATCGTAATGGCAGCAGTCAGGGTAGTCTTACCATGGTCGACGTGGCCAATAGTACCGATGTTTACGTGTGGCTTCGTCCTTGCAAATTTTTCTTTAGCCATAATTCCAAGCGTATTTTAAATGAATTTTAATGTTAATTGTTTATCGTTGTGTCTCTTTTCTGTTTCCAATTGAGCCGAAGACGGGAATTGAACCCGTGCCCCCTTCCTTACCAAGGAAGTGCTCTACCCCTGAGCTACTTCGGCAGCAAGATTGAGCGGGAGACGGAATTCGAATCCGCGACCCTCAGCTTGGAAGGCTGATGCTCTACCGACTGAGCTACTCCCGCTTATATCGTTAAGGAAAAACCCACCGTACAGCACGGTAATTATTCAGTCAAACCTTCGTGGGGAGAGCAGGATTCGAACCTACGAAGTCATTCGACAGCAGATTTACAGTCTGCCCCAGTTGGCCACTTTGGTATCTCCCCTTCAAGAGTTTTTCCCTTGTGCAATATGTTTGCATTTCAGACGTGAGCCGATGAAGGGATTCGAACCCCCGACCTGCAGATTACAAATCAGCTGCTCTGGCCAACTGAGCTACATCGGCAATGTGAAAGAACGCCTGATTTTTGGGCACACCAATACCCTCAAAAATCGGTTTGCAAATGTATTAAATTAATATTCAAAAACAAAAAATAGGATTATTTATTTTAAGCGGCCTCATTTCATGCTCACTTCTTCTTTTGCTTCTGCTTTGTAATCTGCCTCCTGAGGGCATCCACAACAGCATCGGTAGCCTCTTCAAAAGTCTTACTCTGCTTCCGTGCAAATAGTGGTCCGCCCGGATACTCCAGCTTGATTTCAGTAATTTTGTTCTCACGATCCTGATCCTTGTCCAGCCTCAGATAAACCTCTGCGCTGACAATAGTGTCACTTACCTGATGCAGTTTTCCTATCTTCTGATGCACAAAATCAATCAGCTTCTTGTCAGCATCAAATTTCAATGAATGAATCTGGATGTTCATACTGTTACCTCCTTATGTGTTTATGCCCTGGGATGGGCCTGTTTATATACTTTCTTCAGCTTCTCAAAAGTATTGTGCGTATATACCTGGGTAGCCGAAAGATTTGCATGCCCCAGCAACTCCTTGATTGAGGTAAGATCGGCCCCGTGGTTCAGCATGTGTGTTGCAAAACTGTGCCTCAGTACATGGGGACTCCTCTTCTCGATCGTGGTTACCATTGTAAGATACTTCTTTACTATATTATAAACAAACTTATCATATAGTTTGTTACCACTGCCCGAAACAAAAAACCACTCCCCCTCCG
>VGGM01000399.1 GCA_016868515.1 Bacteroidota bacterium
CGGTACAAAGAGGTCGAACGGCATATTTTTGGTGTCGGGAACCAGGAAGGCGAATGCCGGCATCACCTCGATGGTGCCCACGAAGCTGTCACGCGCCCTCTCGAGTATCTCAACCACCTCGCCTTCGGGACGGGTACCCTTGCGTGTAACCAGCAGCCTCACCTTTACCTTGTCGCCGTGGAGTGCGGTGCGGAGGCTGCGTGCCGACAAAAAGATGTCGTCGCCCCGCTCTTCAGAAACCAGGAATGCGTAGCCCTGGCGTGTCATGTCGATGGTGCCGGTAATGGTACCACCGGTTCCGCCGCCGCCGGGATTAATGCGGAAAGAACCGCGCCGCGATTCACTTACCTGTCCCTTGCCTTTAAGGCGGGTGAGGGCGTTACGCACCTGCATTCCGCGTGAATTTTTGTCGACGCCCAGCGAACGGGCTATCTGCTTGTAGTTCATCCCGAATTTGGGGTTCTTGCCCAGCAGGTCGAGTATCTCATTTTCGAGGCGGTCGGTTGCGCCGCCCTTTTTCTTCTTGTTTTTGCCTTGTGTCATGGATTTTAAATCTGAACTCTGACGGTTATACATTTGGCCGTACACGATTCTCTATTCAGAGCGCAAAGGTAATCTATTTAACCGTTTTATGTACAATGAATTATATTATAAGTGTGTCAGCTCAGCTGAACCAGGTTTCTCACCACCCAGAATATCACAATAACAGTCAGTACCACCCAAATAGCCCGGTACCCGTACATCTGCGTCCTGATACGTTCGGCTTTGGGGGAACCCCGGGTTCCCGCAAACTCAAACCAGAAACCCAGCGCCAGGTAGGGAATTGACAGCACCAGCAGCATATTCGACTGCAATGCCTGCCCGATGTTAAGGTGCAGCAGGTGGTGAATTGCGCGCTGCGAGCCGCAGCCCGGGCACTCGAGGCCGGTAAGCACGAAAAACGGGCACTTCGGAAAGAGGAGGTGCGAGCCCGGGTTGTAGTTTCCGTAGAGCCAGACCAGCGCGGCGATTGCAGCCACCACGGCGGCAGCAGCCGGGATACGGAACCTAGAACGCGAAGATGCTGGTTGCGACACCGGCGGCGATCAAAATCAGATAGACGAGTACTGTTCCGAGGCCGAGGAAGAAGCTCAGCTTTGTCCATGTGCCGGCGTCTTTCGAGGCTTTCCTGGCTCCTTCGTAGTTGCCCGACCTGTAGGAGGAATCAACCTTGGCGGCGTAGATGATGCCTACGATGCCAAAGGGCAGGCAGCAGAAGAGTGTTGCAAGTATTGACTCTACCAGCCAGTTTTTGGGCATGGGCGGTTTGGGCTCCGATGGGGGTGGAGGTGTGGCGGTACCCTTGACCTCCTTCTTCATTTCCGGTGGTGTCTGGCCAAAGAGGTCGGCGAACTCCTCAAGCTCACCGGCCGGCTTCCAGTCGGGCATGGGGTGATACCATACCTGCGTGTCGCGCTTAATGCCCTTCTCCTTCAGCTCGTCAAAGGTAAATGGTCCCTGCTTGGAGGTGCCGTCGTGATAAAAATAGTGTTTCATGGTTAGTCGGTTTGTTTTCTAAAACTTCATCAAGATAATCATTCTCCCGCGAATTTTTTATCGAAAAAGTCAGAGGTTCTCTGCATCTGTCCCTTGTAGTAAAGATGCCTTATGCCGGTACGGTATTCATGGTCCACTGTAAAGAACTTGGGTCCCTTGTACATTATGCTCCTTACAGGGTATTTTGTGCGGTACACCGGGAAACTGATGCCGTACTCCTCTTTATGACGTGCTATTTCCGACTCTTTATAACGCCCTGCAACTACTATTACATTGGAGGGGAGGCGCCCCTGGCCGGCTTTATCATTCAGCAGCCTGAAGAGCTCCAGTTTAGCCAGGTAGTTGTCGCCCATGTCAATCTCAACAATCATGGTTTCGCCTTTTACCAGGCTCCTTAGAGGTACCCCGGCAGTATCGCCTGCTTCGAATACGGTTATGTTGCGCAGGCGTGGTTCCCTGTTGTCAAAATAGGCTAGTTTTGTCCACTGGTCGCCCTTGCGGCTGAATTCAGGCGGAAACTCTAACCTGAGGTCTCCGCTGGTATTGCAGCCCGTGAGGGATATCCCCGCCAGTACGGCTACAGTCACTGTCATTTTGCTGATAAATGAACAAATGTTTGACGGCAACTTCTCTGATGTTCTCATGGCAGGCAGGTTTTTCGAAAGTACGTACCTATTGATATTGATCCCCTGCGGGGATCGGCAAAACTCCCGTACGATTTCATTATACAACTAATTTGGATCGTGAAATATATACCTCTTATCATATTCTATCCCAAAATCTTCAAGCAACTTAAGATACTCCTCCCTGAATGATCTTCCGGTGTGATGTGATTCCTGGTTTGCAATGTATTGTGCCACCGCTGGTACCTGGCTCCT
>VGGM01000400.1 GCA_016868515.1 Bacteroidota bacterium
GCTTTATGGTCTCGCAGACTGCTGCCGATACATCACTGTTGTTAGAAAGCCCCAGATAGTCATTGCCCGCAAAATATAGGTATTGCCTGCCGCTGCATGTTATTGTTGGACCTACTCCGCTGGTTAATGCCGGGTACTTCATCGGTTTCCGTTGTGTCTCGAAACCGTAAATTTATTCAAAATGTTTCACGAAGATGATATGATGTCTGACAAATTTGGGATGCAGGCCGGTTTGCTATTCCCGCTGCGGAGATGGGGTTCTACCTCTTCCTCTGAGGAATCTCGTCAATGTACCTGTACTTCTGCTGCCGCATCGACCACCTCTCCCTTGCATATTGCTGCATGTCGGCTACTGTGTCTTTTTCATCTATTATCTCAAAACCCAGCAGTGATTCAATGATATCTTCCATTGTTACAATGCCGTCCATACCGCCATATTCATCAACCACAAGTGCTATGTGCTCCTTGCTCTCCAGAAGCTTCTCCCATACCGATAGCAGAGGCTGTGTGTTGGGGACAATGGTAACCTCCCGCTTTATGTCTTTCAGGTGCAGACCTGTCCTGTCTTCAGCCAGCTTCTCAAAAACCTCCTGGCGAAATACATAACCGGAAACGTGTTCATCATTACCCTGAAAAACCGGGATCCTTGAGAACTTAAGAAAATCCTTAACCTTCATAAATGAATCGAGCGACATGTTTTCATCTGCGACCGATACAACAACCCTCGGGGTCATAACCTCCGTCACCTTTACATTCCTGAGTCGGATAAGATTCTGTATTATTTTATTCTCCTTTTCGGCAAATATGCCCTCCTCCGTGCCTATATGCGCAAGCGCCGAAATCTCCTCCCTGCTGGTGGTCTGGTCGCTTGCTCCTTTAGATATTAACCTGGTAATGAAGGCAGAGATTAGTACAAGTGGGTAGGCGATAACTATCATTATCCTTATGGTGTAAGCGGCAGCCGGTACAAGGCCCCTCCAGTAAGTTGCTCCTATTGTTTTCGGAATAATCTCTGTAAGAACCAGTATCAGAATGGTCAGAACAGCCGAAACAAGCCCGAAGTAGGCCTCACCAAATACCACAACAGCCTGAGCCCCAACCCCTGCTGCACCTACCGTGTGAGCAACGGTGTTGAGTGAAAGGATAGCCGACAGCGGCCTGTCAATCGTCTGTTTCATTAATATCATCCGATCAGCGTACTTATGCCCCTCATTCGACCTTACCATCAGGAATGAGACAGGCGTGGAAAGCAGAACAGCCTCCATAATTGAACAGATAAAAGAGACCACCAGGGCCAGAAAAAGATATAATAACAATATTGCCATAATTCGCGGCAAATATAACAGTTTTTGCTTAAAAGGCTACCAGCGCGGCAGGAGGTGACACCTAATTACAAAAAGATTATTCTGCAGGCGTTCCGGATTGTGTGGGTCCATCCACGACTTTCCGCTTCCATGGTACCGGCACAGTCCTGCTGTAGCCTCCCATCAGACTGGCAATTGTCCTGGTGCGTGGGAACTGCTCGAGTATAATCTTCATAATCACTGTTATGGGAACCGCCATAATCAGGCCCGGAATACCCCATATAAAACCCCAGAGCATCAGCATTATAAGTACGGTAACAATGTTAATGGAAAAAGTTCTGCCCATCATCACCGGCTCAAGTACACTGCCAAGAAGCAGTTGTAACCCGGTAAGCGATAATATGAAGAAGAGCAGCGTTCCCCCTGTGCCAAGCTCAATTAGTGCAAAGAGTGAGGCGAAAACAACTGCAGCTACCGACCCCACAACCTGAATAAAATTCATTATGAAGGTCAGCAATCCCCACAACACCGGAAAGCTTATCCCAAACAGCAGACACACAATCCCCGTGAATATACCGGTAAGAAGGCTTATGAAGAACTTCACCTTCACAAACTGAAGCACGTCATGCTCAATCTTTACAAATGTACGTATGGAAGAGTACCTCGATTCAAAAAGTGTCTTGTTCAGTACCATCTGGAAATTTATCGACTCGGCCAGCAGAAGTATGGTAAAAAACACCGTCATAAGTATCATCGAAAGGGTGTCGCCAATGTAGTTTATGGTAGAGCTGAAACTGCTGAAGGCGGTGTTGTTCCTCAGGTAGTGCATAAACACATTTTCCCCTTCAATGCGCTCAATACCAAAGAATTCCTCAACTGAAACAATCATATTCATAAGCCCTGTCTCAGCCTTCTCGGTAAACTCCCCCTCCGACGAAACAATCTCCTTCACTGCCAGCTGAATCATCTCTCCGCCGGCCTTCAATATCCCCACGAAAATCAGGATAATGAAAATGACACTCACAACCTTCGGAACACGATTCTTGTGGAACCACCGCATCACCGGCAGAAACAGCAGTGTGATAAACATCGCAAATACCAGGGGTACA
>VGGM01000401.1 GCA_016868515.1 Bacteroidota bacterium
AAGACAGCCTGGTGCCCGCGGTGCAGGTGCAGGCGGCGGAACCGGCAGCACATGGACATGGTCAACGCCCGACGAACTGAGGAACCCTGCCGTTCAGTCGCCCGACGGGCAGTGGGCCGCATTCATAAAAGACTACAATGTATATATCCGCTCCAATGCCGACCGCAAGGAGTACAAGCTAAGCCACGACGGCGGAATAGGTGAATACTACTCGGCAAACATCAGGTGGTCGCCCGACTCGAAGAAGCTGATGGCTTACAGGGTAAGACCGGCCGAGAAACACATGATACACTATATTGAATCATCGCCTATCGACCAGCTTCAGCCAAAGTACTCAACCTACGAGTACCGGAAACCCGGAGATGCCATACCGCAAATGTCACCCCAACTGTTCGATGTCGTGGCATTGTCGCATATCAGGGTTGATAACTCAATAATCCTCAACCACTATGCCCTGAGCCAGTACCGCTGGGCTCCCGACAGCAAATCGTTCACCTTCGAATACAACCAGCGTGGTCACCAGGCATACCAGGTAATCCGCGTCGATGCAGCAACAGGAAAGCACCAGGTAATTGTGAACGAAACATCACCCACCTTCATTGATTACAGCGGCAAGAAATACCGCCTCGACGTTAACGAAACCAACGAAATTATCTGGGCTTCCGAGCGCGACGGCTGGAACCACCTCTATCTCTACGACAGCCAGACCGGCAAGGTAAAGAACCAGATCACAAAGGGAGAGTGGGTGGTAAGAAGTGTCCTCAACGTCGACGAAACCCTCCGCCAGATAACCTTCCAGGCCAGCGGCAGGGAACCCGGCGACCCCTACCTTCTCCATGTTTACCGTATAAATTTTGACGGAACCGGACTGCGCAGGCTGACCGATGGTGACGGGACGCATGAGGTATTTTTCTCACGCGACAGGAATTTTTTCGTCGATACCTGGTCGAGGGCCGACCTGCCACCGGTAACTGTACTCCGCAACGCAGCCGACGGCAGCCTTGTTATGGAACTCGAAAAAGCCGATATATCCGAACTGCTGAAAACAGGCTGGCAGATGCCCGAAGTATTCCGTTCGAAAGCCCGCGACGGCAAAACCGATATATGGGGCATAATTGTCAGACCATCCAACTTCGACCCCTCGAAGAAGTACCCCGTAATTGAGTATATCTACGCCGGCCCCCACAGCAGCCATGTTCCGAAGAACTTCAGACCATTCAACGGAAGCATGCACCCCGTTGCCGAACTCGGATTCATACTGGTGCAGATTGACGGCATGGGTACCTCAAACCGCTCGAAGGCCTTCCACGATGTATGCTGGAAGAACCTCAAGGATGCCGGATTCCCCGACAGGATAATATGGATGAAGGAGGCGGCAAAGAAATACCCGTATATGGACATAACCCGGGTGGGTATATTTGGAACCTCGGCCGGCGGACAAAACTCGGCCGGAGCAGTGCTGTTCCACCCCGAATTCTACAAGGTGGCCGTATCATCGTGCGGATGCCACGACAACCGAATGGATAAAATATGGTGGAACGAAGCATGGATGGGATGGCCCGTCGGTCCCGAGTACGCTGAGTCGTCAAATACCGAAAACGCATGGCGCCTGAAGGGAAAACTGCTGCTTATCAACGGTGAGATGGATAGCAATGTCGACCCGGCCTCCACAACACAGTTCGTCAACGCACTTATTAAGGCCAACAAGGACTTCGACTACATTCTCGTACCCGGTATGGGCCACTCAAGCGGAGGAAACTATGGCGAAAGAAGGCGCAGAGACTATTTCGTAAAACATCTTCTTAATGTTGAACCACCCGACTGGAATATGATGGAGAAGTAGTATCTTTCACCATCTTTGCGCAAATTCTGACATGTGAGCAGCCGTTCGAACACCGTTTCCTGGGCAATAGTTGTCTGTATTCTCTGGTCAACTGCCTACCCCGGAATAAAAATAGGACTTGAATACACCACACCCCTGCACTTCGCAGGGGTGCGGTTTATTCTGGCCGGACTCATGATCCTGCCGTTTACTGTTGGCATTGCAGCGTTCGGCCGTATGGTAAGGGATAACTACCGGGTTTTTGCACTGGTTACCCTTTTTCAATCGATTATCAATTACGTCCTTTTCTACCTCGGAATGGCACTCGTTCCCGGGGCAATAGGCGCTATCATCGTTGGTTCACAGCCTCTCTTCGTAGCCATTATCGTGGCGGTTATGTCGTATGAGAACTCTCTCACCCGAAAGAAGATTGCAGTGATTGCTGTCGGAATTGCCGGGGTTATCCTCGTAAGCCTCGGAAGGCAGGGCCTTAAACTGGGAACCACCGCCGAACTGCTGGGGGTGTTTCTTATCATGGGGGCAAACGTCGCATCGGGTATAGCCAACGTCCTGG
>VGGM01000402.1 GCA_016868515.1 Bacteroidota bacterium
ACTGCCAGGAAGGTCATGATTACTGCTACGGGCCTGTGGATGAGGAAGTCTACCATGGTTGCGGGTTGCGGGTTACGGGTTGCGGGTTACGGGTTGCGGGTTACGGGTTGCGGGTTGCTTGTAAAGGTGTGTAGTGCCCCAGTCTCATAAACAGCGGCAGGTATCCCACCAGGCCTATCATACTGAAGAGCAATCCGCCAATGGTACATGCAGCCAGCGGAAACCAGAACCTTTCGGTCCGGCCCGCCAGAAGGAAGGGAAACAACCCCACAATGGTCGAAATCACAGTGAGGAATATTGGTACAATCTTCATATTGAATGCTTTAAGGTAGAGCCGGCCTTTGTCGGCAGCCGGCCTCTTCTTAACAAGATTATTATAATCATTAATAATATACAATGCTGCATTAACCACCAGTCCGCTAAGCAGGATAAGTGCAGCAAATGCCCCTTCATCGGGTCTTACCCTGAAGATGCTCACGGTAAGGAATGCACCGATAAAGCTTACGGGAATCAGGCTTATCACTGCCAGTGGCTGAAGGAACGACTCAAGCAATATGGCGCAAACGAAATAGACGATCACAATAACCAGAAACACAAGGTAATAGTTGCTTTTATCTTCGGCCCAGTACCGTGAGTAACCCGACCGGCCTATCGAATAGCCGAGCGGAAGTATGGCCGCAGTCTCTTCAATATTGTTTTTGAGCACCATTGCCCCCAGTTCGGAACTGCCTATGAAGTCGAATGTAACATATATTATATATTGCTGATTCTCCCTTGCAATACGGTTATCGGTTATCTCGGTACGTATGTCGGTGAAATCCTTCAGTTTCATGTTTGTCCCCCTCATACCGGTAGCCGGGGCATTAAGCACCGTCCAGAGGTCGTACTCCCCGGCCTGCTCCGACTTCAACTTTACAGGTGCCCAGAAACCACTGATATGGTATCCCGATAATGGTATCTCGGCCCGGCTGTACTTCATTGCCTCGGAAAAAGCCGACGATATATCGGAGTTATTCACCGCCAGGAAATAGTCATCGAGAAATATCCTGTTCCGGTAAAGCTTCCTGCTGTACCTCTCGGCAAGTATGTAAACCTCCTTTATCCTCTGGTGTGTCAGCAACCGTCCCTTAAGCTCTTCAGCATACTTCTCAAGCTGGTCGAAATTGTATCCCCTCAGCTCGGCATTATATGAACCCTGTATGTTTTCGGAGTATACCTGGTTGGAAAATGCCCTGCCGACACCCGAAACGGTTACATGGTAGCTTCCGATATTGTTCATATAGTCCTCTATCCTAATCTTCAGTAGATATGGAAATATGGAGAAGTCGTGTTCGGGTCTGAAGGTCACATTAACATAGGCTTCGCCTGCACTGTAAATGCTTGTCGTAAACATATCAACCTCACCGTACATGGCTATCATATTCTCCAGTCCCATGCAGGTCTCATTCAGGTTTTCAATGGTAAGCCCTTCCTGGCTACGGCCTATCCTTATGTTCAGCATGGTGCGCGGACTCTCTGAGGAGGTGCTGAAATAGTAACTGATATTACCCTTTACCTTGTCATAAAAGAGCCTTAGCGTGCCCCCCAGTGTCTTGTTTATCACCGGCCTCACTTTCTGGTTGAACTTCGCGTTGCCAATGGTTTTGTTATAGATTGTCTGGAACCGGGTGGGCTCCTGCCGGGTGGAAACGGCGACCGCAGTACTGGTCTTCGGCAGTTTCGACGGTAGTATGAATACCGGTAAACCGAAGCCAAGTAAAAGCAGCAGTACCGGAACCCAGCGGAGCCGCCTCGAGTGCGTTATGTAGCGCGAGTAGAAGTTCCGTATTCGAACAACACGTCTTTTACGCTTGATAATCAATGCATTATAACGAACAGGCAGCCTTATCTTTTCAGTAAGCGAGGGTATGAATAATAGCGCTACAGCAAGCGAAACGAACAGGTTAATTATTATCACAGCCGCAAAATCGGAGAGCATTACCCTGGTGGCTTCACCCATGAAGAATATGACCGACAGCGCCCCAACTGTGGTAAGTGTGGCTGCCAGAATCGCCAGAAACACCTTCTTGTTGCCCTGGTGCCGCAGGTGGTCGACCATTACAATCGTATTGTCAATTATTATCCCGAACGATACGGTAATACCGGCGAGGGAATATAAATGAAGCTCAAGCCTGAAAAGGTAATAAAAGATGAATGCAATTGCGAGGTTCGCAACCAGACTGATGGTTATCACCAGCAGATACCTGAACTGCCGGCTGATTGCCAGTACAAATAGAAGAAGCAATACCACCGAGAATACCGTGCGGTAAAATATCTTGTCGATCTCCTTCTTCAGTTCGGTTGTCGAATCGGCCGATTTTCGCAGTGAATACCCTGCCGGAAG
>VGGM01000403.1 GCA_016868515.1 Bacteroidota bacterium
TGTCATTTTTTTTGTCTATCATTGTACAAGGGGTGTTTTTTGTTGTAATCACTTCAAATATAACTAATTAAGTTGTAAATGAAGAACAAAAACCCCCTTTTTTTTCAGCTTTTATGAATAATGCAGGTTAGTTTCACTTAGGTTCACTGAACGCAAAGATAACAAAAAGCATCGTAAGAATGTTTAACCACCGGCTTACTTCTTAACCTCCTTTTTCCGGTTCACCTGTTCGAGACTCTCAAGCTCCTCTATTCCCAGGCTCTTCGAGAGTGCCGAGATTGTTTTAAGGTCAATCTTACCCCTGATAGAGATCAGCGAACTTGAAGCCCCCGATGTCACCATAACCAGTTCGGCAATATAGCTGCCAGATTCCCTGATATAGAATCTGACAGTCTCCTTTCCCTCGTTAATCACCATCAACTCTTCATACTCACGGGTATTCAGACTGCCTGACAGTTCGGCGTAGAGGTTGATTTTACCTATCTGCTCCTGATCATCGACCGAGAGTATCCTGATAGCAGTAAGATTGCCGACAACATCGCTGAATTCACGGTTCTCCTGCGATACCGTTGAAACCATTGACAGCATTTTTCCCGAAATGAACACCGTGGTGATACCATCTTTTCCTGAGTATTTGTCGAAAACAACATCGACCGGATTCTTCTGACCCGATGCAGTCTGAACGAACAGCATCAATGCAATTAATAATACCAAGCTCCTCATATCATCAGTTTTAACGTTTTACCTCATCACCTTCTACAGATGCATTGATCGCCGGAATGAGATCAATACCTCTGCCTAATATTTTCCCGGCCGCATCTAGACTCCTGATTCCCTTATCCATTCTTAACCCGGGTTCCATTTTCAGCAGAATGTCTGTTCCCTTGCTGATGTTGCCGGAAATGGCATTCAACGCCTTTACTGTTTCAATGTACGCAATCCGGGGATCATCGAAGGTATCAGCCGGACTCCTGACAGTCTGATACAAGAACCATGACGATACCAGTATTGCAACAGAGGCAGCTACGCCAGCAATATATTGATATAATACCCTGTATCTCTGTCTATTGAGAATAGTTATATTACTAATGAATTGACGTTCAATCATTGCTGCATGGGCTACATCAGGCTCTTCATCCTGTGTTTCGGCAATAGCCGACAGTATCGTATCCCTGACGATGCCATACCTTTCCGGCAGTCCGGCATCGTCAAGAAGCAGAATTAAATCCTGAAACTCCCCGTCCGATTCAGTTCCTTCATAATACTTTTGCAACAGCTGATCCAGCTTTTTGTAATCCTGGTCTTTCATATCTGAATTGCTCCTGTAAGATTTTTCTTGCTCTGCTGACAGCCACCCTTACAGAATTGATATTCTGGCCGGTGGCAACAGCAATCTCCTCGTAAGACTCGCCCTCGACATCCCTTTTTCTGATAGCCTCCGACATTGCATCAGGTAATCTGTTAATGGCCTCACTGATCCTTGCAATTGTCTCATGAGCCTGCAGTACTTCGTGGGGTGACGGAATCTGGCCGGTCTCGTTAAGTTCATGATTCATAGAGCCTCCCTCCCTCTTTCTCTGCCTTAAACGGTCGAGTGCGAGATTCCTGATGACAGTAACACAGAGAGCTTCAATGCTTTCATAATGTGAAATGTCATTTCGTTTGTTCCACAGTCTGAGCAGAGTCTCCTGAACAGCATCTTCCGCGTCCTCATTTGACCTGAGGATGCGGAAGGCAACCGAATACAATCTGCCTGAGTACCTCAGAACTTCGTTTATGAACTCTTCCCGGGTCATCCGGCAATGCCTGATGGTTTTTAGAACCGGTTAATAATTATTCTGCCACCGTTTTCACCCATGCCGGATGAGAACTTCCTGATATCTTCAGCCGTCATTCTTCCCCGTATCTGGATAAGTGCAGAATCGTCGCCGCCAACAACCATCAGGAACTCGGTGAATACTTCATCGCGGGCTTTCACAAGAACTTTAGCCCTGGTTCCGCTGCTGTTAATATCCATATACTCTTCGTACTCCGACTTGTCAATGGCATTCATAACTGCGTCAAAGAATCCGTATTCTCTCTTATTGTTGTCATCTTCCCGGGCCAGTACTCTGATTCCGGTGACACTTTTTGCCAGAGTATTAAGCTCCTCATCGGAGCTTTCAATAATAGCGGCAAGTTTAAGAAGGCTTCCTGAGATACTTACCGTAGCATAACCATCGCGACCATCGTATTGTGAGAAGATGGCATCGACCGACCCCTGGCCTGACAAACTGACGGCCAGCAGCATAACTGAAATTGCAATGAATAGTCTTTTCATGGTTTGAATCTTTTTTAATACAATTACACACTAAAGACGGATATTTGGGGAATTCATT
>VGGM01000404.1 GCA_016868515.1 Bacteroidota bacterium
CAGTTCCTTATTGACAACCTGAAGCATAAGAGCCGCGACAACATAAAATCACTGCTGCGGAACAAGCAGGTTTGGGTTAACGGACAGTTCATTACCCGGTTCAATCACCAGTTGAATAGCGGCGACAATGTTGTAATAAAGTGGAGTCCGTCATCGTATGGGAGCCTCAGCCGCAGCCTCCGCATTGTTTATCAGGACGATCACCTGATAGTTGTTGATAAGTTTCATGGTCTGCTCTCCATTGCTACTGAGGGTGAAAAGCAGGCTACCGCATACAGCATACTAAGCTCATTCATAAAGCAGCAGAACAGGGCAGCAAAGATATTTGTCGTACACCGGCTCGACCGTGATACATCAGGACTGATGATGTTTGCAAAGAGTGAGGAGGTGCAGACACTACTGCAGTCCGGCTGGAAGGAGAGCATCGTTGAGCGGACATACATGGCGGTGGTTGAAGGTCAGGTTGAGGAGCCCGAAGGAACAATCCAGTCCTACATTTATGAAAGCAAGGCCCTTATGATGCACACCACGAAGAATCCTGAGAAGGGCGACCTTGCCATAACCCACTACCGAACCATAAAAAGTAAACCCGCATACTCCCTTCTCGAGATAAAACTTGAAACCGGAAGAAAGAACCAGATAAGGCTTCATTTGCAGGAGATAGGCCACAGCATAGCCGGCGACAGGAAATACGGAGCCACCGGTAACCCCATTGCCCGACTTGCCCTGCACGCCAGCGTGCTGGCCTTCATCCACCCTGTTACCCGCGAAAAAATGAGATTCGAATCACCCCTGCCAACAAAATTCAGACGGCTGATATAAGTCAACGCACACCCCGATTTTCTTATCTTTGCGTCAAATCCTGATACTGGCCAATGACAATCCTGCTCGCTACATACGATATGTCTCTGCCGCTTACAAACCCGGTAATGAAGTTCTTCCTCATCCTGGTCATTATCCTCTTCGCCCCCATCATCTTCAACAAACTCCGTATTCCCTACCTCCTCGGCCTTATAATCGCAGGTGCCTTAGTCGGTCCGAACGGATTCAATCTGATTACCCGCGACAGCAGTATAATCCTTTCGGGAACCGCTGGGCTGCTGTATATTATGTTCCTGGCCGGACTCGAAATAGAGATGAACGACTTCAGGCGAAATGCTGCAAAGAGCACGTTGCTGGGTCTCTCGGGCTTCATAATTCCAATGATCCTGGGTACTTTACTTGGTGTATTCATACTTAAGTATTCCCTCATTACATCTGTATTGCTGGCCAGTATGCTGGCATCACATACGCTTATTACATACCCTGTTGCGAGTAAGCTTGGCATCCTTCGAAATATTGCAGTAAATGTATCTGTAAGCAGTACCCTTATTACAAATACTCTTGCTCTGCTGGTTCTGGCTGTTATAGTTGGAATGTCGAATGGTGAATTGTCTGCGGTCTTCTGGGTGAAACTCATCTCAATGACAATTGGTGCCGGAGCTGTCATCCTGCTACTATTCCCGCTTTTCGGACGATGGTTCTTTAAACGATATGACGACCCTGTATCGCAATATATTTTCGTTCTTGCCATGGTGTTCTTCGGATCGGTACTGGCACAACTGGCCGGAATTGAGGCAATCATCGGAGCATTTCTTGCAGGACTCTCATTCAACAAACTGATTCCCAGAACCTCGCCCCTTATGAACCGTGTGGGGTTCGTGGGAAACGCCATCTTTATACCTTTCTTCCTGATTGGGGTGGGAATGTTGATTGATTACCGTGCATTTTTTACCGATACCGAAACCTTCAGGGTGGCTCTCACCATATCAATAGTGGCTACACTGGGCAAATATCTCGCGGCTCTCGTAACCCAGAAAACCTACCGGCTTTCCGCCGATGAACGCAGGGTGATATTCGGCCTTACCAACTCACAGGCTGCTGCAACCCTTGCTGCTGTTCTGATTGGATACAATATTATTATCGGTCATGATGCTTCAGGAGAACCTGTCAGGCTCCTTAATGAGGCAATACTGAATGGAACGATAATTATGATTCTCGTTACCTGTACGATTGCATCGTTCGTTACGCAAAGGGGCGCTTCCGGCATAGCACTTACAGAATCGGCAGGCATCGAAGGAGATGTCAGAAACATAAATGAGAATATACTGATACCAGTAAGCAATCCTGAAACAGCAGAAGAACTCACAAACCTGAGTTTGATAGTTAAATCGCGCGATAACAGAACCGGATTGCACGCTCTAAGCATACTGAACAATACCGGCACAGATCAGGCCGATAAAAGGAGGGCCGCACGGGTTCTCGAGAAGGTTGTTGCGACAGCAGCTGCTGCCGATGCAGTCATTGATCCGATTCTGAGGTACGACAGCAATGTCACT
>VGGM01000405.1 GCA_016868515.1 Bacteroidota bacterium
TTCGCGGTAAAGAGCAACAGTTTTGACAAGGTTCTTATCGAGCAGTCCCTTTTCAATATACCGGGCAGCGATCTTCTGAACGAAAACGGGAGTACAGAGGTCGGACGACTGTTTCGCCATTACGATTTTGTCGAGCAGCACCGGGTCGCCGATTGTCCATGCCAGCCTGAAGCCGGGAGCAAATATCTTTGAGAATGTGAAGAGGGTGATTACGCGTCCCGATTTGTCGAGGTCGTAAACAAGCCTTTGCGGTTCCCCCGAGAACCTTATTTCCCTGTAGGGACTGTCCTCGACGATAAGCAGGTTATGCTTTTCGGCAATTTCAAGGATTTCAAGCCTGCGGCTTTCGGGTGCTGTAATGCCGGCCGGATTCTGGAAGTCGGGGATTATATAGATGAATTTAACAGTTCTTCCCAGTTCGTGAATGGCAATAATCGCCTTTTCAAGCTCGTCGGGCCGCATACCCTTGTCATCATATGTAATACCTTTCATTTTGGCCCCGTATACCATGAAGGCGTTTATGCCGCCCAGGTACGACGGGAGCCCGCAGATAACATAGTCGCCCGGATCGAGGAGCACCTTACCTATCAGGTCGAGAGCCTGCTGCGAGCCGGTGTTTATTATGAGGTTGTCGGTTGTGATACTGAGCCCCTCGCGCCTGTGCCGGTCAACCAGCAGCTCTCTGAGCCTGCTGTCGCCTTCTGTTGTTCCGTACTGGAGGGCAGCAGCACCGTCACGTTCCAGAACCTCAAGCACTATCTCCTTCAGGTCCTCCACCGGGAACGATTCAGGGGAGGGGAGGCCTCCGGCAAATGATATCATTTCGGGCTTCTGGGTGAGCTTCAGTATCTCCCTTATGGCTGACTTTTTCATGCTGTTACCGGCCCGGGAAAACAGATGTTCAATATTCAGTCTGTTCATTTCTGGTTGTTTTGAGAGCAAAGCCAATTTCCTGGCAAGATCAATAATTAGGAGGAGAAAAACAAAGAATTCATGACTCAGGGAGTAAACGGTGTTCTGTTCAAGAGCGACCGGCCAAGTGTAAGTTCATCGATATACTCAAGTTCATCGCCCAGTGAAACCCCGCGTGCAAGGGTTGTTACTGCCACCCCCGAGCCACTGAGCTTTCTGTAGAGATAGAAGTTTGTAGTGTCTCCCTCCATGGTGGTGCTTAGTGCGAGTATGACCTCTTGTAAAGTACCCGATCCGGCTTTGGCAATGAGGGAATGGATGTTGAGATCGGCAGGGCCGATGCCATCGACAGGTGAGATAATCCCTCCAAGTACATGGTAAATACCCCTGAACTGCCGGGTGTTTTCAATGGCCATCACATCCTGGATATTCTCAACCACGCATATGGTCGACTTGTCCCTGGCAGGGTCGCTGCAAACTGTGCATATGTCATTATCGGAGATGTTATGGCATTCAATGCAGTACCTGATTTCGCTGCGCAATCTGATAAGTGTCTCACCGAACCTGGTTACTTCCGGCTCATTTCTTCTGAGCAGATTCATTACAAGCCGGAAGGCCGTCTTACGGCCTATGCCCGGCAGGGAGGCAAACTCATTTACTGCGTTTTCCAGTAGTTTCGACGGAAAAGCCGGCACATTCATCGTTAACAGATTTCTGGCAAAATTAATCTATTACGGCAAGCAGTCATCACAAGTTTTTGTTATCCTTGCATAAAAAATAAAAATGCTCAGCCCCATCACCTTTGTTATAATCATTGTTATTTATTTCACACTGCTTTTCATAGTGTCGTACGTTACTTCCCGGCGGGTCGACAACATGAGCTTCTTCCTGGGAAACAGGAAATCACCATGGTTCGTGGTGGCGATAGGGATGGTGGGATCATCAATATCTGGAGTAACGTTTATTTCTGTCCCCGGATGGGTTATCGACAGCCAGTTCTCATATATGCAGATGGTACTCGGATACCTGGCCGGGTATGCCGTAATAGCCGAAATACTGCTGCCCCTCTATTACAGGCTGAAGCTCACCTCGATTTATTCCTACCTCGACACAAGGTTCGGGAAGTACTCATATAAAACAGGTGCATCGTTCTTCCTGCTTTCACGGTCTGTAGGTACTGCCTTCAGACTTTACCTGATGGCAAGTGTTCTGCAACTGGTTGTTTTCGATGCATGGAACGTCCCATTCTTTGTAACCGTTCTGGTCACACTTGCTCTGATACTTCTCTACACATTCAGGGGAGGCATAAAAACGATCATCTGGACTGATGTTCTTCAGACTCTCTTCATGATCACCGCCGTAATACTTACAATAATAATGATAGCCAGGGCTGAAGGTTACGGCTTCGGAAAAATATTCACCGTTATTGCCGAACATGACTATTCAAGA
>VGGM01000406.1 GCA_016868515.1 Bacteroidota bacterium
AGCGCTGGATAGCGAAAGTATGTGAACAGAATAAGATAAGATACGAGGCTCTCTTCATTGACGATGGCAGCAGTGACAAATCGTGGAATGTAATCACGAAGATGTCGGAGAGCAACCCAGGCGTCAAGGGTATCCGGTTCCGGAGGAACTATGGTAAAGCTGCAGCACTTCATACCGGATTCGAAGCTGCCACAGGCGATGTTGTAATCACCATGGATGCCGACCTGCAGGACAGTCCTGATGAAATACCCGACCTGATAGCCATGATAAAAGATGAGGGTTATGACCTTGTATCGGGCTGGAAGAAAAAGAGATACGACCCCATTATTAAGCGAACAACAAGCCGCTTCTACAACCGCACTGCCCGGTGGGCTTCCGGTATAAATCTACATGACTTTAACTGCGGACTTAAAGCCTATCGGAGCGAAGTTGTTAAGAGCATTGAGGTTTACGGTGAGATGCACAGGTACATTCCCATGCTTGCCAGGGAAGCCGGCTTCAGGAAGATTGGTGAGAAAGTGGTTGAACACCGGGCCAGAAAATACGGGGTGACTAAGTATGGCCTCGACAGGTTTGTGAAGGGTTATCTCGACCTGCTTACTATTGGCTTCATAACAAGGTTCGGAAAAAGCCCCATGCACCTTTTTGGCTCACTGGGAACAGTGATGTTTATTATAGGATTTGCCATGGCAGTGGTTGTAGGCGCCAATAAAATATACCATGTTACCCATAATCTGCGTGCTCCACTGGTCACCGACAGTCCATATTTCTACATAGCCCTCACTGCCATGGTAATGGGAACGCTGCTGTTTATGACGGGCTTCCTCGGAGAACTGATCAACCGAAACTCACCCGAGAGAAACAACTATATAATAAGGGATCGGGTAAACGCCTAGCTGCTGCCAGGCTGTTATAGAACTACCTCTCTGCAGACTTCAGGAGTCGGGTGATCGCATCGCTGAACTTTTCCCAGCCATACAGGGCCTTTTGTTCCCTGATGCCATCGGCAAACTGATTCGTAGGGTCTGCTGAATAGAATCGATCGATTGCCTCCCCAACTTTCCCGGCGACAGGTTCCGTTACATAACCGCACCTGCCGTCAGGAACCATTGAAGCCAGATTACCCACATCAGTAACAACCATTGGCTTGTTGAAATGGTATGCTATCTGGGTTACCCCGCTCTGGGTAGCAGAACGGTAAGGTTGGACAACCAGGTCGCAGGCGCTGAAGAAATACTTAACCTCGCCGTCATTGATAAAATGGTCGAAGAGTATTACATCCTCTTCCATGGAGTTCTTCTGAATTATTTCCCTGTACTTTTCATCGCTCTCATAGAATTCTCCTGCAACAACCAGTTTCACTTCTCCGCTTTTTCTTGTTTCGGAAGAGGCAAAGGCTTCGAGCAGAATATCGAGTCCCTTATAGGCCCTGATGAATCCGAAGAATAGAATATATCTCTTCTCGGCCTCAAGTTTCAGGTGATTAAGTGAGACTTCTCTTTCCGGATCATCACCGAAGTTGTCAAAAAGTGGATGAGGAGTTAGTGCGGCAGGCATTTCTGCATTGTAGCTGCGCAGGTCATCCAGTACCGTTTGCGACATTACAATTGCCCCGCTTACCGACCTGACAAAGTACCTGGTCAGCAGTTTGTCAAATGGTCTCCGCTCATGTGGTGTGACATTGTCGAAGATACACAAGACCGGAATCCGGCCCTTTCGTGATACCAACCGTGCAACCGTTCCAAGTACCGGCGCCAGAAACGGCAACCAGTAGCGGACAATTAACATATCGGGGCATTTTCGCCTGATATACCTGGCAGCATCTATCCAGCTGAATGGGTTTACCGAGTTAAGCTTTCTGACTATCCTGAGGTCAGTTGGGGGTTCTGCCTCAGAAAACTGGGTCTTGCCGGGAAAAAGGACTTTCGGGTACTGAACAGTAAAGGTTACCATTTCAACCTCATGCCCTTCGCTGACGAATTGCCTGGCCAGCCTCTCGTTGAAGGCTGCCAGGCCACCCCGGAAGGGATATGCCGGACCTGCTATAACTATCCTCATGACTTCAGATAATCTTCAAGATAGGCAAAGCGATCGGGTAGTTTACCACCTTCGGTAATTGTTGCCCTTCTGACCATATCCGATTCATTGCCCGCAAACAGGTCATGTAATACTGATCCCATAAGCTGCTTACCGAAATCACTTGATGCGTCGCGTGGCAGTTCACCGGGGAGGTTATCGATCGACATTACAGAAATGTTGGTTGGCCTGGTAAAAGCCGGCTCTTCCTTTCCGGTTTCGGGGTTATAACCGTAGAAAGGGTCGGCTATAGTCGTGGCCCTCAGAGTGGTTGGTATTGGT
>VGGM01000407.1 GCA_016868515.1 Bacteroidota bacterium
GGCCTGGTCTGATCCCGGTTCACCGCTGCTCTGCATCGATGTAAGACCAGGTAACCGGCCGGCCAGTGCCTGTGAAACGTTGGCAACAGGAGTGGAAACAATGTCAGCGGCCCTCACGGTTGTTACCGAGGCTGTTACAGTACCCTTCCTCTGTTCCGTATACCCTACAACCACAACCTCGTCTATTGTCTTCGTCTCAGGTAACATCTTTACGTCAATTACGTCTGATGTCCCTACGGGAATCTTCTGTTCCTTGTAGCCGACAAAGGCAAATACGAGTACTGAGTTGGGCGGAACCGAAAGCCGGTACTCCCCTTTCGGATTGGTTATTGCTCCTATCAGCACATTCCCTTCAACATAAACGTTAACAAAGGGAAAAGGAGCATCGTTTTCATCGGTTACAACACCACGTATGTTCCGCTGCTGCTGCATCGGACCATCTGACGCCATAACCGGAAAAACCTGTAGCTGAACTGCTAAAAATGCAAGACAGGCAATAAAGATCCTAAAGATCCCATACCCGTGCAATACACGATTACGGTAAGGTTCATTCATAGGTCGGTTGTTTTAGTTGTTAAAAAAATATTGGTTTGAATAGGGTCTTCTTTTGCAATATTAATCATTATATGGTATCAATGGTGTTAAATCATTATGATATATGGTACATTTTTAACATTTTTTAATATTTCGGAGTGGGCCCGGCTCAATCGGTCAATTTGTTAACGGGTTAAAAATAGCTTTAATCGGGCATCTCTTTATAACCCTGGAGGATATTTTACAACATGTCAGAAAATTCCGTATGCAAGGCTTCAAACCCAACCGCAGGGGAGACAAAAATGTCTATTTTTGCTGAAAGTCCGGCTATCAGTGAAAAACAACTCCGACAAAGATGAATTCTTCATGAGGCTTGCCATTGAGGAAGCAGGAAAAGCATTCACCCGCGATGAGGTGCCTGTGGGTGCTGTAGTGGTGGCGGGCGACACGGTCATAGCCAGGGCACACAATCTTACAGTAACACTGAACGATCCGACGGCACATGCCGAGATGCAGGCCATTACCTCTGCAACAGAATGGCTTGGAAGCAGGTATCTGAATGAATGTACAGTTTATGTAACTCTCGAGCCTTGCGCAATGTGTGCGGGCGCCCTCTTCTGGAGCCAGGCAGGTACTGTCGTATTCGGCTGCAGTGACCCTAAAAAGGGTTACTCGCTCGTAAGTGATCCTTTGCTCCACCCGGCGACCATCGTCAGGAAAGGAGTGCTTGAGAGTGAGTGTTCAGGCCTGCTCAGTCGGTTTTTCAGTACGAAAAGGTAATTCCGGGGAACACCTGATAAAAACCGGGACGGTCATACAGGTTACGGTTGGCAGAAATAAAAAAATAGATTAGGTTTGCCGTACATATATATAATAAGGTATCAATGACATTCGACAACAGCAGAAGGATAGTTTCATTTCGACTGGCACTGTTCATTGCCACCTTTCCCTTTCTGGCCTTTCTGGCAGTAGCCTATGTGGCTAAGCTTATAAAATTCCCGTTTCTCGGACTCGGCGAAACCATATGGGTGGTTACCCTCTCGGCAGCCTACTTCATTATTGCACTATACCCGTCAATAATGAAGTATAACTATATCTACTTTTCCGATGACGGATCATCAGTTATCATACGGTTCTACTCAGCCGGAATCATGAAGGGCCCGAGAAAGGCGGTTGAGATACCCAAGAATTCCCTTACAGGCTTCAGGAGGGGCACCAGGGGCGCAGGGCTTATACCATATATTATATTGTATGAAATCAGGCAGGGGAGAGAGGTAACCTACCCTTCCATTAATCTCAGCGGACTAAGCAGGAAAGAGCGGGAGAGAGTTTTCAGGGCACTTGCACAATATGCCCCTGCCAGATGACTTTCTGCATCAATTCCACATGAGGAATATCATTTTTAATTATGATTGGCAATTTGAACTTTGGGCTTTAAAAACAAAACACAACATACAGTCCAGATTCCTGAAAGACAATAATTACGGCTCTGAATTAAACAGCCCGGCAGCCCGGCACGAATAACCTGTTCCAATATTAACCAATAATACAAAATATCATGAACGTCGACAAATTAATGAGCAACCTCGAGAAGAAGCATCCCGGCGAGGTGGAGTATCTCCAGGCAGTAAGGGAAGTGGTTGAATCAATCGAGGAGGTTTACAATGACAACCCGCAGTTTGAATCGGCAAACATCATCGACCGGCTGGTCGAACCCGACAGAATCTTTATGTTCAAGGTTCCCTGGCTTGACGATGAGGGCAATGTGCATGTGAACATAGGTTACCGTGTTCAGTATAATAACGCTATTG
>VGGM01000408.1 GCA_016868515.1 Bacteroidota bacterium
CATGAAAAGGAGAAGAAGTCGGCGCTTGAAGTGGTCATGACTGTACTTCATGCCGGGGGTAAATTCGACAAGGATTCATACAAGGTATCGGGCGGACTCCACGGGGTTGGGGTTTCATGCGTAAACGCACTTTCAGCCAGGCTGCAGGTAGTTGTGATGCGTGAAGGAAAGGTCTTCAGGCAGGAATATGAAAGGGGTAAGCCGGTAACGTCGGTCGACGTAACAGGTGAATCGGACGCTACAGGGACAATTGTAACCTTTTATCCCGATGATACAATTTTTCAGACTACCGATTTCAAGTTCGAGATTCTTGCTGCCCGTCTAAGGGAGCTTGCCTTCCTCAACAAGGGCATTAAGCTGTCAATAAAGGATATGCGCGAGTTGGTTGAGAACGGCAACGGCGGGAAACCAAGATTTGAGGAGTTCCTCTCAGAAAGGGGCCTTGTTGAGTTTGTTGAGTACCTCGATGCCAATCGTGAAAGACTTATAGAGAAGCCGGTCTACATCAGTACCGACAAGTATGATTTTCCGGTTGAGATATCACTACAGTACAATACTTCGTTCTCAGAGAATGTGCATTCGTACGTTAACAACATAAACACCATTGAGGGAGGTACGCATCTTGCCGGGTTCAGGCGGGGGCTTACACGCACACTGAAGAAGTATGCCGAGGATTCTGGTCTGACATCGAAGCTGAAGTTTGATATCAACGGTGATGACTTCAGGGAGGGACTGACAGCTGTTATCTCAGTGAAAGTGGCTGAGCCTCAGTTTGAAGGCCAGACCAAGACCAAGCTGGGGAACACCGAGGTTATGGGATCGGTTGATATGGCGGTAAGTTCGGTTCTTTCGAACTACCTTGAGGAGAACCCGAGGGATGCAAAGCAGATAGTACAGAAGGTAATACTGGCGGCAACGGCGAGGCATGCGGCCCGGAAGGCACGTGAACTGGTTCAGCGCAAGAATGTGCTGTCGGGGTCGGGTCTTCCCGGAAAGCTGGCCGACTGTGCCGACAAGGACCCTGCCTCAACCGAGATATACCTTGTTGAGGGTGACTCGGCCGGTGGCACCGCAAAGCAGGGAAGGGACAGAAAGTTCCAGGCAATTCTTCCTCTCAGAGGCAAGATACTGAACGTAGAGAAGGCCATGGCGCATAAAATATTTGACAGTGAGGAGATAAAGAATATTTTCACAGCGCTGGGGGTTACAATTGGAACTGAAGAAGACAGCAAGGCACTTAATATGGAGGGCCTGAGGTATCATAAGGTTATAATAATGACCGATGCCGATGTTGACGGTTCGCACATCACCACACTTATTATGACCTTCTTCTTCAGATACATGCAGGACCTGATCAAGAACGGGTATATTTATATTGCCACTCCGCCCCTTTACCTTGTCAAGAAGGGTAAAGGCGAAAAGTACTGCTGGTCGGACGACGAGCGCGATGAGGTGATAAAGGAGCTTGGCCAGGGCAAGGACTCATCGGTTTCGGTACAGCGTTACAAGGGCCTGGGTGAGATGAATGCCATTCAGTTGTGGGAGACAACCATGAATCCTGAAACCCGCACACTCAGGCAGGTAACGATTGATAGTGCAGCCGAAGCCGACCACATCTTCTCGATGCTGATGGGCGATGAGGTGCCGCCAAGAAGGGAATTCATTGAAACTCACGCCAAGTACGCCAGAATTGACGCCTGACAGCAGGGTCCCGCCTGCCTAGCGCCCGAACAGTTTACGCCTTATTTCCACGGCACCTGAGGGGCATACTTCACTGCAGCAGAAGCATCTGATGCATTTGCTGTCAGTGAGCATTACCTTGTTTTTTGCGACAGGGTGAAACTCAATGGCCTTTACCGGACATATTTCGATGCATTTCCTGCATCCGATACAGTTTTTGCTTATAAACACAGGCCTGTGTTCCAGTTTCCTTAATGGTTTTATACGCCTTACCACAAACTGCAGTGCAACATTCGTATTTTTCTTTATCCCCACCCGTATGAAGTCGCTCCTTATTATCTCACTCAGCGGCGGGCCATCATACTCAACCCCCGACACGGAGTCGAGTTGCCAGAGTCCTCTTTCAAGTGCATTGGCACTGGTGGGGATATCGGCCGGATTATAGCCGGCCACCGATGATACGATGATGTCGAGTGCAACAGGGTTAACCGACCCGGCAATTATACCTGTTTTTACCGGGTAACCGTTACCCGGACCGGGGCCCTCCATTGCCATAATGCCATCCATAAGGAAGAAGTGGGGTGTTATGGCAACGTTAAGGTCGACAAGGAACTTCCCGAAGCCCTGTCTGTCCTGGTGTATTGCATGCTGCCTGGCCT
>VGGM01000409.1 GCA_016868515.1 Bacteroidota bacterium
AGATCAGCATTACGACTGAGGCGGCTGGTGAAGGCAGGGTGACCCGAAGGGCTGTATTTGACGGCAATTCGCTTTGGGGTTATATTAACGGAGGTGCCGATATATATCTGGAATACGGATTCACCAGCCTGACAATGCATGAAATTGACTACAGGGGAGCTCTGCTCAGGTTCGACCTGTACGAAATGGGTGATGCGTCTGCAGCATACGGAATATTCTCTGTTTACAGCTTTGAATGTGACACGGCTGATGGCCCCGGTGAATTCAATTGTGCCACCCGGTGGCAAATCCAGTCAGTAAAGGGAGAATATTACCTTTCAGCAATTCTTGGCACCGGCACAGCCGATGAGTTCAGTTATGCCAAAGGAATTGCCTCATTCCTGATGGAAGGTATTGAACATGAACCGTTCGAACCCGGCTTTCCGTTCAGGGAAGGCATGTTTAACCGGATCAACGGGCAGGTTAAATACTGTCGCGGCCAACTGGGGCTTGATAATGGCATACCCTTCAGAAATGATGCGCTTTCGGTTACAGGCTTCAGGGAGTTATGGCACCTGACACGTGTAAAGGGGTATGAATCACTTGCATTTACTGCAATTACATTCAACACCGCTGTTGACAGGGACAAATTCGTAGGCGAACAATCAGGCCCGGAGGATAATGAACCTGAGATTCTGACTTTTTCTGACGGTAATACGCTTCTGCTTATTTACGGCGAAAGAGACGGCCTATCTGTCGATAATGTCATAAACTGGTTTCAGAATATAGAGAGATAACCGGCTATTATTGTTAATAAATTAACACCCCGGCTTTGTGACAAAAAAATACCTTAGAGACCTCATTGCAGGAGGTGAAGGAGCAAAACTGGATTTCAAATACTGCATCTCCGACAGCAGAAAAATTGCACGGACACTTTCGGCATTTGCAAATACCGGGGGTGGAACACTGCTTATTGGCGTGCGTGATAACGGGGCCATTGCCGGGGTAAGGTCTGACGAGGAGATCTACATGATAGATACAGCTTCACGCCTGTTCTGCAAACCGGAAATACCTGTGGTGATCATGAATCACACAGTGGATGGGAAGACTGTCCTGGAGGTGAAGGTGGAAAAGGGGAGCCGGCGTCCGTATAAGGCCAAGGGCGATGACGGAAAGTGGCGGCCTTACTCCAGACAAAACGATCAGAATATAGTAGCCAACCGCATCCTTCTTGATCTGTGGAGGAAGGAGAAGTCATCGAGAGGAGTTATGGTAAAGTTCTCTGAACCCGAAAACACTCTGATGGATTATCTGAGGAACAATGACGGAATCACATTTTCGGCGTTCAGGAGGATGTCAGGTATAAACAGCGCAAGAGCCAGAGAGATACTGGTAAACCTTATTGCCCTGGGGATACTGGAGATGAGTATTACCGACAAAGGGGTAACATACAAACTGGCAGGAATAACCCGGTAACCCGGGTATTCATCGGCACTTTTCGCTGAGTATTCCGCAGAATTCACTATCTTTGTCTTGTCTAAAGGGGAAAATCGACGGTACACGAAATATAAAATTGCTGCATGCAGATGCAGTTATTAAGTTATTCCCGGATGGAAATACGGAACAAAATAAACAAGATAAACATTCCGCCGCTTTCATATAAACTATGCAAACAACTTCTTGCTGAGAATCCGGTTCTTGGCGGTATAATCAGCAACTCCAATTCACCCGAAGAGGCCAATAGAAGACTGATGACCATGATCAGGGAATGGCTTGCCGAAGGGCACGAATATGCCCTTGCATTTGCCGAACGAAGGCTCACACGGCCTGTTGAGCCCGACAAACTGAAATGGGATGAGATTGCAGCTGTGAGGATATTCGACTATCTCACAAATGCAGGCAGGGAGTATGAAAACCTCAACAAACGGATAAAGGTATCAGTAAACGACCCATTCGTGCTGGTTTGGCTGGCATGGCACAATAGAAAAGGAGGCGGAAGACCGGAGTTTTTCTATGATATGAATCATCTCTTCAGGCAATTCTCAGGCAGGGAGAAAAGAACAATTCCCGACAAATCGAAAATAACCGAATGGATGCAACGGTACCCTGCCGGAACCGAAGCTGCGATGGTGAGGAACCGGGCTGTTAACAGGGAGAGGATTATATCGTTGCTTGCTGATATTATTGACAAGGGAGAACAATCCACACCCTAGTATTGCTTCACATCAGGAATGACTGGAGAGCAGAAGCTTGAAAAGGTTCGCGAGTGGTGGAACGATTACAGGTTTCACCTCCATTTTGCGATCAGAACTCCTGATACTCTCAACAGTATGCTTGGAGATTCGCTCGACA
>VGGM01000410.1 GCA_016868515.1 Bacteroidota bacterium
ATTTGAGGTTGAAGGAACCCTTAAGCTTTTCGACTGGCATCCCTCGGCAGGAGGAGGTTCATGGGTTTTTATTGACGAAATTGTTGTACGATGAAAATAAGGTCCATTATAACTAACCTGTCAATTGCATTTGCATTAACTGCATGCACAACAGCCCCGGTGACTGAAGAAAATCCATACATAGAGCCTGCCGATCCGGCCGTAATGGCAAAGCTTGAAGAGTGGCAGGACTGGAAATTCGGGGTGCTGATTCACTGGGGGCCTTACAGCCAGTGGGGGGTGGTGGAAAGCTGGAGCCTCTGTCCTGAGGATGAGCCGTGGTGTGTAAGGCGCGGACCCTACGCCCATGACTATAACCTCTACACCCGCGAATATGAGAAGCTGCCGGAAACATTCAACCCGTCGGAATTTAACCCCGGCCGCTGGGCAGAAGCATGCAGTGAAGCCGGAATGAAGTATGTGGTGTTCACCACCAAGCACCACGACGGCTTCGCCATGTTCGACACGCAACAGAGTGACTACAAAATCACCGGCGCCGTCTCGGCATTCGCAGAAGACCCCCGCAGCAATATATCAAAAGAGGTTTTCAACGCCTTTCGTGAAAAAGGGATGGGTATAGGTGCATATTTCAGCAAGCCCGACTGGAATAATGATGATTACTGGTGGCCCTACTTCCCCGTGTTCGACCGAAATGTCAACTACAATCCTGAAAAGTATCCCGAGAGATGGAGCCGTTATAAGCAGTTCACCTACAGCCAGATAGAGGAGTTGATGACAGAGTACGGCGATATCGACATTCTCTGGCTCGACGGCGGCTGGGTAAGGCCGGAAGGAACCCTGACCGAAGAGAGCCGCCCCTGGCTTGGCAAGAACCAGTGGGTGCAGGATATTGATATCCCGGCAATTGCAGCCATGGCCAGGGGTCACCAGCCCGGCCTGCTGGTAGTAGACCGTTCGGTACATAATGAATATGAGAACTACCGCACCCCCGAGCAGCAAATACCCGAGGTAATGCCAGGCTATCCGTGGGAAAGCTGCATAACCCTGGGTGACAGCTGGTACTCCACCGGTCGCGGTGAGAAGTACAAGTCGTCAACATGGGCTATACATACCCTTATCAAAATAGTGGCAAAGGGAGGAAATTTCCTGCTGGGCATCGGACCCGACCACACCGGTGAGATGGTTCCCGAAGTATATCTAATACTTGAGGCTATCGGAGATTGGATGAAAGTCAATTCGCACGCCATTTACGAAACCAAACCCCTCGCCCCGTACCATGAAGGCAATCTCTGCTTTACACAATCGGAGGATGGAACATTAAGGCACGCTATGCTTCTGCTTGATGAAGGAGAAGAGTTGCCGGCAGTGGTTGAACTCCCGGCTCATTTCATAAAAGGTGTGACTGAGGTCACTGTCGCAGGGTATAGTGAGCCTGTGCCCGTAAATCATCGACGCGGTGGCAGCGTGTTTTCACTGCCTGAAGAGTTCAGGCAGGCCGCAGGCAATACCCCGGCACTACTCTTTTCAGTTAACGCCGGCCGCCAATAATTGCGATCTTACCTGTAAGCACCATCTTCTCAGCTGTTACCAGCCTGTAGTAGTAGATGCCATCCGGCAGGCTGCCTGCATTGATCTCTGTCCTGGCAACTGCCGGCTTTGTGCTGTGAACAACCCGACCGCGGCTGTCAATTATCTTCAGTTCTTCAATAATCTGCAACGATTCAAAATTCAGCACTCTGGAAGCCGGAACCGGATAGACCTTCAGCAGGTTCTCTCCGGGTAGTTCCGGTACAGAGGTGCAGACTGAAACATCGTAACTGATCAGGGTGTCGAGCATTAGCCCGCATCCCGTAAGAAGATCTTTTACAGCAATCTGAAACTCATTGATGCCAATTAATGCATCTGAACCACCTATGGTTAAAGGACCTCCTGTTCCGACAGCAGAAAGAGGCGCCCATGCCGAAAGGGATTTGTTCCACACCCTGTATTCAACGCCCCGCTGACTGAAAGGGATGTCAAATTCTATCGTGACGGGATAGCATACTGCAGCAGTATCGGGACCGGCAATAACAAGGTCACGGCCCTGGCTGAGCCATGGTGTAAATGCATCATTAACCACATTTAAGCACATAATATCATCAATGGTACCACCGAAATGCATTGAAGAGGGCAATGAAGCGACAGTGGCCGGAATCTCTGGACCACCAAAGGTCCAGTATCCCTTAAAAGTCTCCTTTACAGCGCTGCCGGCCGAAACGATCTTTTCAGCTCCGCTGTTGATATCCAGGGTCATCTTCCCGTCGTGCTGTATCACC
>VGGM01000411.1 GCA_016868515.1 Bacteroidota bacterium
GATCGGGTCACACCGTAACTGCACTCTATGAGATCGTGCCAGCCGGTACCGGTACCGGATCAGGCACAATTGACCCTCTGAAGTACCAGAAACCCGTCACATCCCTCAACACGGCGCGGGGTGAACTTGCAACGGTAAAGATGCGCTACAAGGAGCCGGCAGGACTGAAAAGCAAACTATTTGATGTTGTTGTGAGGAATAGTGACAGGAGTTTCGCATCGGCCAGCGAAGATCTGAGATTCTCTGCTTCGGTGGCGGCATTCGGCATGCTGCTGAGGGAATCGGAATTCAGGGGAGATATTGACTACAGGAGGGTTATTGAGATGGCAACTGCATCCAGTGGCAGAGACCCCGACGGCTACAGATCGGAATTCCTCAGAATGGTTTCGGCCGCAAAGGGCATGAATTCAGATACCCGGTAAACAGGGCCAGATTATCACTGTACAGGCGACCCGGCATTTTCAGGGTCGCCTGTTTTTATTGGCAGTTTATGAGTGTAAGGATTGTTAAAAGAGCATAAAAAGCTATGGTGTTTGGCATGTTTCCTTATCAGATAACACTTCAGTTTGTTATATTTGCGCATCGTGAGCAGGGAGGTCTATAAGGCTTTAAAGATTCTGCCGTTCATTTTCATGGTCGCAGGGTTCGGACTGGTTCAATTCAACCGGACTGCAAACCTGCACTATCACCTTGATGAGTACGGGATACTTGTAGCACACTCGCACCCTTACAATAAATCGGCCGATACCGCTCCGGTTAAGGCACATGGTAATGGTAAATTGCATATGTCAATTCCTGCCGGACCGTCAGAGATGCCGGTATCTGAAGTTGCCTGCTTCGCCCTGATTATCCCGGTTACCATATTCCGGAAAATGCCGGAAGCTGTATCTCTCAGGCTGAATCATGTTTCACAGGTTCTGAGGGGACGGGCACCCCCAGTGGTTACCATTTTCTGATACATCCGGAGATTATCCGGCAGTTTTTACCGGGACTGGCCTTGAAGCCATAACCGGCAGAATATTTACAGAAAAAATGGTAAAGAAGAAAATCAAAAATATATGAGGCAGAGAATCATCTTAACGGTCGCAGCATTAATTATGCTGGCGGCAATGCTTAATGCACAGTCGAAGCGAACCGATGCAAATATTTTCGGTCATGTGGTTTCGGAAGGCGCTCATGTACCGTTTGCCAATATCTACATAAAAGGTACCACCATTGGTGTGGCCACTGATGAGACCGGGCATTACAGGATAATTAACCTACCGGTGGGGACACACACAATTATTGCCCAGTTTGTGGGCTATAAACCATCTGAACATAAGATTACCGTTCAGGCAGGGGAGACATATGAGGTGGATTTTGAGCTGGAGCCCGACATGCTGGGGCTTAGTGAGATAGTTGTCACGGCCGATCGTAATCAGAAGAACAGGCAGGAGGCATCGACCATTGTTAATACAATAACACCAAAAATGTTCTCCTTCACCCAGTCGGTGGCTCTCAATGAAGGGCTGGCGTTTTCACCCGGATTGCGGGTGGAAAACAACTGTCAGAACTGCGGTTTTAACCAGGTGAGAATGAATGGCCTGGAGGGTCCGTACACCCAGATACTGATCAACAGCAGGCCGGTGTTCAGTGGTCTCGCCGGTGTATACGGCATGGAACTGATACCGGCCAATATGATTGAGAGAGTTGAGGTGGTGCGTGGCGGAGGATCGGCACTCTACGGAAGCAATGCAATAGCCGGAACCATAAACATCATACTTAAGGACCCCATTAATAACAACTTTGAGTTTAATACCTCGGGCGGACTCACGGGTCTCGGCGTGAAGAATTCAGGAGGTTTGTCGCGCGATTACAACGTGGGTGTCAACTCATCGGTGGTAACAAGCGACAGCAGATCGGGTCTTTCCATATTCGGGTTCAACCGTGGCAGGCAGCCTTTCGATGCAAACAACGACTCTTTCTCAGAGATCGCAATGATTGACAACTCCACTATTGGTGCAAGGGCCTTCCACCGTTTCGGCACCAGGAGCAAGGTCGCCTTCGATTTCTTCAACATACGTGAGGAAAGGCGAGGCGGAAATGGCTTTGACCTGCCTTACCATGAGGCTGATATTACCGAGGCACTTACACACAACATAAGCAATGCAGCCGTTACCTACGACAAGTTCTTTCGTGACATCGACCTTCTGTCGGTATTCTTCTCAATGCAGGATGTTGGCCGGGACTCGTATTACGGCGCCGTACAGTCACTGAAAGACTATGGCAGGACAGACGGTTTTACCTGGGTTGCCGGAGCG
>VGGM01000412.1 GCA_016868515.1 Bacteroidota bacterium
TGGCACTTCATTCCAGGTTATCAGGGGTGCCTGGCCCGACTGGTGGACCGATGGTTTCGGAGCATCTGCCAGAGAGGTAGCGGTAACAAGGGTGGCGCAGGGTGATATGATAGCCAATACATCGGGACTCACCATGGCTGCCCTGCAGGGATCAAGGCTTCCGGAAAAGATTAGTGACAGGATTGATGCCGTCAACTTGGCCCTCCTGTTCTATACCGAACACACGGTAGGCTTTCACGCAAGCGTAAGGGAGCCTTTTCATAAGTATACTATGGAGCAGAGATCGCTGAAGGAGTCGTACGCATGGGAAGCAGGACGAAGGGCCAAAATGGTTGGAGAGGAGACTATGGGTCTGCTTCAGGAGTATGTTTCACGTGAGGAAATACCTTCACTGGTAGTCTACAACACCATGAGCCACCCGAGAAGCGGACTGGTGAGGGTCTATATCGATCACCAGATACTTCCCCGCTACAGCTCATTTAACATTACAGACAAGCAGGGCAACATAGCTAAGGCTCAGCCTGTTGAGAGGCACTCCGACGGTACCTACTGGAGTATATGGGTCGATGATATTCCGGCCTTCGGGTTTAAAAAATATATTATTGTCACATATGAGAGGGACCCTTCTGAGGAAGCAGCAAGAAAGGCACGTGAGGTGAATCACCAGGGTATGTCAGTTGGCAAAACCGTGCTGGAAAACCGCTGGTACAAGATAGAAATTGACACACTCCGAGGGGCAATATCATCGGTTACCGACAAGGAGATGAACCTCGAACTGGTTGATAAAGCATCAGAGTGGAAGCTCGGAGAGTTTATTTATGAACTTCTTGATAACCGCTCACAGCTTGAATCATTCAGACTTACCAATTACACCCGCGAACCATTGGAAAGGGTCCGGGTTGACGGCGTTGATTCCGGTGATGTGTGGAATACGATAAGGTTCAGGGGAAACACCAGAGCAGCAAACAGAGATGGCACCTATGAATTTGAAATCAGGCTGTTCAATACATCAAAGCGAATTGACCTGGCATATTTCATTGAGAAGAAAATGGTGCTGGAACCGGAAGGTATTTACATTGCCTTCCCTTTTGCCATGGATGATGGCGTGATTGCATTTGACGTCCAGGGAGGCGAGATCAGGGCCGGCATCGACCAGATTCCCGGCTCGGCAAACGACTGGAATACGGTACAGAACTATGCACGCGTTTCAAACGGAAAGAATCAGATAGTGATCAGCTCGCCCGAGACTCCCCTTATGCAGTTCGGAGGCATAAATACCGGTCGCTACAAGGCCGGAGCGACTCCTGAGACAACCCATATATACGGATGGCCCATGAATAACTACTGGGTTACAAACTTCAACGCCGAACAGCACGGCGGGTTCACCTGGACCTACTCGATCACCAGCAGCGCCGGCAGTGAGATGAGAGATGCAGCCCTCTTCGGACGGGGAAGCAGAACCCCCTTCCTTGCCAGGGTACTGCCCGGTGGCGGTAAGGGTGACCAGACATGGCAGGGTTCATTCATTCAGGGGTGGCCAGACAATTTACTTCTCATAAGCGCCATACCCGAACAGGACGGACAATCGGCTATAATTCAGCTTCGCGAAACTGAAGGCAGGGAGGCAGTCATTTCACTTGAGAATGGACTGACAGGAGTCCCGTTGAATTACACTCAGGTTGACGTTACTGGCACCCGTATTGAAAATGGAGATAACAAAATGAAACCGTTTGAGACAAGATTTTTCAGGATTCACTTCTGACACCGCATTTTTTTCGCAACTTACAAGTTACAAAACATACCCACATGAGAAGAATAATTTTCCTGTTGGCCCTTTCACTCACAGTAGCCGGCTGTTCGATGAAACAGGAAGAGGTTATTAAGCTTGTAACCAATGGCGAAAGCGGATATACAATAGTAATTCCTCAGAACGCGGCACCACAGGAGGTGAGGGCAGCCTCCTTCCTGCGAGACCACATACGGAAAATCTCAGGGGCTCAACTGCCGGTGGTCTCTTCCGGAGAACCATTGCCGGAAAAAGTCATCTACATCTCCTCCGGTCCGGAAATTGAACCGGTCGACGGATTTTCGGTTACCACAACCGGGAATAAACTCATAATCAAAGGGGGTAATCAAAGAGGTTGCATCTACGCTGTTTCAGAACTGCTTGAGAGATACCTGGGTGTCCGCTGGTACAGTCCCGACTATGCCGTAATCCCGCAACAGAGTTCAATAACACTTCCGGCAATTGGCATCACCGGCTCGTCGCCG
>VGGM01000413.1 GCA_016868515.1 Bacteroidota bacterium
CGGCAACAGTCTTATGGGTGATCCTCAGCGAATCGACGTACGAAATGTGATTATTTCCAAGAGTCCGGGCCTTGGAAGAAGGATGCCCGGCTTTTTAGTACGCTACCTCGAGAGAATACTTCACCAGGAGGAGATTAATGTGATCCTTTCAGAATACGGACATCTTCACGACAACGATTTCGTTTCTGCAGTTCTCAGCTACATGGGAATTTCATACCGGGCCGTGGGGACCGAAAACCTGCCACAGTCAGGAAGATATATTCTGGCATCGAATCATCCTCTCGGAGGACTCGACGGTCTGGTTTTCATCAATGAGGTTTCAAAACACTACCCATCGGTGAAATTCCCGGTTAACGATTTGCTTCTTAACCTCAGGAACCTCTCGGGAATATTTCTTCCCGTAAACAAACATGGCACCCAGGGCCGCGAATCTGTAAGGGAAATTGATAACGCCTATGCATCAGACAGTCAGATTATCTATTTTCCTGCTGGTTTATGCTCGCGCCGCCGTCGGGGGAAAATATACGACCTCAGATGGCAAAAGAGTTTCATAGCCAAGGCTGTCTGGCACCAGCGCGATATAATTCCCGTTTACTTCTCAGGCCGAAACTCCGGTTTCTTCTATTCACTTGCCAACATGCGCACGTTGCTGGGTATGAAAACAAATATCGAAATGCTCTATCTTGCCGACGAAATGTTCAGGCAGAAAGGGAAAGAGTTAATCATTGTTTTCGGGAAACCGGTACCCTGGCAAACTTTCGGCAAAGCAAAAAGCGCCTCGGAGTGGGCCGAATGGATGAAGAAGAAAACATATACTCTGGCATCTTATGCCGACCAAATGGTGAAAAAGGACTAACTGACCTGTATGGAAGGAATTGCAGAACGCGCTCCGGTTGAGGAGATTAAAGCCGAACTGACTCGGGGGAGACTATTGCGCTCCACCAACAACGGCAATAACGAGGTTTATCTTTTTACCGGTCCCGATTCTCCGGTTTTAATGAGAGAGGTGGGAAGAGTCAGGGAACATACCTTCAGGCATGCCGGTGGCGGAACCGGGCACCCGATCGATATAGACAGTTTCGACACTGACCCCGATCATCCTCACAGCCAGCTTATTGTATGGGACCCCGACAACCTTGAAATAGTGGGCGGTTACCGTTTCATAATAAATAACCCCGAAAAACCGGTTACTGATATCAGACGGCTGGCCTCCTGGCCATATTTCAACTTCTCCGACAGATTCATTACCGAGTTCTTCCCGTACCTTATGGAACTGGGTCGATCATTCGTTCAGCCCGAATACCAGTCTAAAGCCATGGGCAGAAAAAGCCTCTTCTCTCTCGATAACCTGTGGGACGGCCTCGGAGCAATTGTTATTGAAACCCCTCACATAAGGTATATGTTCGGCAAAGTGACTATGTACCCTCATTATAACCAGAGAGCAAGGGACATGATACTTTTCTTCATGCGTAAGCACTTCGGCGACACCGAACAACTGGTAGTGCCCAGGGAACCTGTATTCATCGATATCCATGAGGAGGAGATGAAAAGACTTTTCAACTCAGGGTACAGGGATGATTATAAAACACTGCAGGCTGAGGTGCGAAAGCTGGGTGAAAATATCCCCCCCCTTTTTAACGCTTACATGAATCTCTCACCGACAATGAGGACATTCGGAACCTTCATTAACCACCACTTCGGACATGTGGAGGAAACCGGAATTATGATTACGGTAAGAGATATTTATGTGGAAAAGATTGACAGGCACCTGGCCTCTTACCGCGATAATTTTGAGTTCGACCCGATCGGTTGAGATAAGTCCTTTCAGTAGGCCCGCTTATCAATTCCCTCAATAAAATTAACGAACGACCTGTTTACCACCCTGTTACCTCCGGCTGTCGGGTAATCACCCGAGAAATACCAGTCGCCGGTATGATCAGGGCAGGACCGGTGAAGGTTTTCAATGGTCTGGTAAACAATCTTAACTTCGGTGGTAATTTCAGGAGTACGAAGCATCATGGCTATCTTCGATGAGATATCCTCATCGGTGAAACCAGCATATATCATCTTCACCACATTTTCCATCTCCGCAGCCGGCTTCTCAAGTTCCCCCATCGCCCTTTGGTACACTTCATCTATTAGCGAAGCCATGCCTCTTTCATTCAGTAATTCAATGGCAGCCCTGAAAGCAATGAAATCGCCAAGCTTGGCCATGTCAATGCCGTAACAGTCGGGATACCTTATCTGTGGTGACGACGAAA
>VGGM01000414.1 GCA_016868515.1 Bacteroidota bacterium
GTGCATGTTATATAGTGCTATACCTCTTTCTTTACCACTTCCGCAGGGAAGTACTCGAAAAGATACATAAAACCGGATTCATCATTCTTCTGATACTCCTTTTTGTTCTTATTACAAGAATCGTTGTGGCAATGCCCAACGTAAGCATCTACCTCATACCCTTCGGTATTATCCCGATAATAATCAGAACTTTCTACGACAGCAGGCTTGCCCTGTTTATACTGCTTGTTACAATAATGATCACCGGCTTCCTGGTCCCGAATTCATTCGAGTTCATCTTTATGACCTTCATCGCCGGAGTGGTCGCAATATTCTCTCTTACAAATATTTACAGGCGAGGCAGACTCTTCTTCTCTGCCGTTATGGTAGTTGTCAGCTATTCGGCAGTATACTTCGGCATCGGAATTATCCAGGAAGGCTCAGTGGCGGGACTTGGATGGAGTAATTACGGATGGTTCGCCGGCAACGGCGCCCTGCTGCTGCTAAGCTATCCGATGATATTCCTCTTCGAAAAGACATTCGGATTTCTGTCCGATGCCACCCTCTTCGAATTGTCTGATACAAACCAGCCGTTGCTTCGAAGGCTCTCGGATGAAGCTCCGGGTTCATTCCAGCATTCAATCCAGGTTGCCAACCTTGCCGAAGAGGCCGCAAGAGCCATAGGTGCAAATCATCTACTCGTTAGAACCGGTGCCCTCTATCACGATATCGGAAAACTGAAACAGTCGGAGTTCTTCACCGAGAACATTCCGCAGGGCATCAATCCGCATGAAAGCCTTAACCCTGAACAGAGTGCAAAACTGATAATTGAACATATTGAGAAGGGAATTGAACTTGCCGGAGAGTACAACCTCCCCGAGCAGATCATCGACTTTATACGAACACACCAGGGTACCACAAGGGCTTATTACTTCTGGCATAAATACAGTGAGGAACATCCTGGCGAGGAGGTTGATGAATCATTATTCACCTACCCCGGGCCCAAACCATTCAGCAAGGAGACAGCGGTACTGATGATGACCGATGCCGTTGAAGCTTCATCACGGGGTCTTGAGGAGTATACCAGGGAATCAGTAAGTCAGATAGTGGATTCCGTAATCGACAACCAGATTCGCGATGGTCAGTTCACTGATGCACCGATTACCTTTCAGGACATTTCCGTCATTAAGGAGCTGTTCAGAAAAAGACTTCTAAACATCCACCATGCACGTATTGCCTACCCGGCCAGGAAGCAGGAATAACCAGGTTACAGGCGAAGCGCAGCGGAGACCCGTACAGAAGGTCGGGAGCGCAGGGTGCAAGATTCAGGGTACAGGGTACGTGGCATTTCGAAAACCAGATATCAGATTACCTTCGGCTTTCAGGTTGCTCCCGCTGGTCGCGAACTCGCCTTCGGCTCGGTTGCCGATATCAGATTTCAGTTTTTAAGGCATGAGGTTTATATCGCTAATAGTAAGGTCGTTAAGGAGCGTTAATTCAACACCGTTTGTATCCATTACGCCATTACGTCAGTACGCCACTACGCCACTCCTAACCAGCATCACCTCATATCTATAATCTCCACCCCCTTATGGTTGGCGGGATTGAAGTCGAAGTATTTATTATCGGGTTTGAACCTGAGATTGTATTCCTTTACCTCGATGGTTACGGTTATACCGTTCCTGGTCCGGTATTCGGCAGCTATAAGGTCGGATGTCTTTTTTCCGATGGTAAGCCGTACACGGATTAGTTCCGATTTGACATCAGCCGGGAAAAGATCGATTATTTCGGTTGTTGATGTTGATTCGGTATGCCTTGCCCTGAAGTCTTTGCGGTACATCTCAAACAGCATCGATGGTTTTGAGAAAAACGATTGTTCCTCGTCCGGATGACGGGTGATGGTTACCTCCTTCACTGAAGGCATATAGTTCCAGTTGTCGGTACCATTGAACCATGTTATGCTCTCGGGGAGTGTCAGCCTGTAGCTGTCGCCTGCCATAACCACTTTTCCTTCCAGGGTGTCCTTCCTGTTTTCCATGGCATCGCTGGTAATCATAGTAAATTCCATTGAGACTGAGGGAGCTGTCTTTGCAGCAGCGGCAAACCTGTCGAGCACGGCCAGTGCCACGGGGTCCTCCTGGGGGTAAAGGGAGAACAGGGTGATAAGAGTAAAAACCAGGGAAAGGGAGACTCTTTTCATCGCAAAATAACTTAAGATCATTCAAGGCTGTTCAAAATCCGTTCCAAACCTGTCAGGTCGGTAATAAGCACCTCCC
>VGGM01000415.1 GCA_016868515.1 Bacteroidota bacterium
ATACCGTGCCAACTCACTTATTGTTTTCTCGTCGCTTGAGAAGGAGCCGGTTAAGTTTGCATATAACCCGGTAGCTGACAAGGGGTTTCCGGAAGGGTACGTGCTTAGCGAGAATGGCCGGATTACCCTGAGTGAAGACCTCAATACCTTTTTCTTCGGCATCAGGCCGCAGGAGCCAAAAGTTGAGAAAAAGCCCGGAGCTCCTCCGGTTGCCAACGTCGACGTATGGCACTGGAACGATGAGCGGCTCCAGTCTGTACAGATGAAGCAGGCCACTTCCGATCAGAACTTCACATTTGTATCGGCGGTGGGAAGGGCTGCGGGTAAATATGTGCGGATAGCCGACAGCACCATGAAGTTCGCTGATGTAACCCGCGACGGAAGATGGGCCGTTGGGCGCGACAACCGTGCCTATATATCAGACTGGCAGGAGTCACGTGCCGATTACTACAGGGTGAACACCTCTACCGGAGAGAGGACACTGATATTAAAGGAACACAAGACCACACTGGGCCTGTCGCCCGACAGCAGGTTCTTTCTGCTGTGGAAAGATGGCCACATTCATGCCTGCCAGCTTGCCACCGGAACCATTACCAACCTTACGGCCGCAACCCCTGTGTCGTTCGTCAATGCCGAGTATGACTACCCGGGAGAAAGACCTTCGTACGGAATTGCCGGGTGGACAAAGGACGGAAAGAGCCTGATAGTGAACGGCCGGTACGATCTGTGGCAGATACCGCTCGACGGCAAGCCGGGAGTGAGTCTTACGGCAGGATATGGCGATGCCGGTGAAATAAGGCACAGGTACCTGCGCACCGACCCCGAGGAGAGATTCATTGACCTTGCCAAACCGGTATACCTTACCGCATACGGTCAGTGGACCAAGAAAGCCGGTTTCTCGGTGATAGAGAAGGGTAAGCTCACGCCGCTCACTTTCGAGGAGAGGAGCTTTGGTTCCCCCGTTAAGACAAAACAGGCTGAGAAGTTCTTCCTTACGGTTGAGTCGCCGAAGGAATTTCCCGATTACCATATTGCCGATATGCGGTTCGGAAACCGTACAAGGGTTACCAACACCAACCCGTTTATTGACGAGTACGTATGGTACAGCAATGTTCTGATTGACTATACCAACAGGGACGGGGTAAGGTTGCAGGGGGTGCTGATGGTGCCGGAAACCTGGAAGCAGGGCGAAAAACTGCCAATGCTCGTCGACTTTTATGAGAAGAATTCACAAAACCTGAACCGCTGGTCGAGGGTTGTTTTCCGCGATACGCCAATGTTCCCGGCTTATGCCAGTAACGGCTACCTTGTACTGCTGCCCGACATACATTTCCGGACACGCACAACTCATTCCGACATGCTTGAGTGTATTGAGGCTGCCGTGGCGAAGGTTAATGAGCTTGGCTATGTCGATATGAAACGGCTGGGGCTGCATGGACACAGCTTCAGCGGACAGGGTGGCAACTATATTGTAACCCATTCCGATATGTTTGCTGCCGCCGTTCTGGGAGCCGGTGCTTCAAACCTTGTGAGCGACTTCAACCAGCTGTGGAAATCGTCAGGAACAAACCAGCACCGATATAACCATTACGGGCAGGGCAGGTTCGGTACAAATCCGTACGACGATTTCGACCTCTATGTTGAGCAATCGGCTGTTTACCATGCGCGCCGCATGAATACCCCGTTGATGCTGCTTCATGGTGTTGAGGACGGATCGGTTGAGTGGCTGCAGGCTGTGGAGTTCTATAACGCGCTGCGATTCAACAGTAAGAATGTGATTCTGCTTTCATACCCGGGCGAGGATCACCACCTGGCCAAATGGGAAAACCAGGTCGATTTCCTGACCCGCATGGAACAGTTCTACGACCATTACCTGAAGGGCAAACCTGCACCCGAGTGGATGGTGAAGGGGGTGCCATTCCTGAAGAAGGCGAAATAGTGGCGTAGTGACGTAAAGACGTAGTGGCGTAGTGACGTAATGGACGTATAGTGGCAGGTAAAACTGACGGGTGGAATAGCCGTACAATAATGGCGGTTGGTGAGGAGGCGGCCGAACGGCTGCGGAAGTCATCCGTGCTGGTTGTTGGCCTGGGAGGAGTGGGCGGCTATGCCGCCGAGATGCTGGTCAGGGCCGGCATAGGCACCATAACTATTGCCGACGGAGACAAAATTCACCCGTCCAACCGAAACAGACAGCTGCTGGCTCTACAGAGTACCGAAGGGCACCTGAAGGCTGAGGTTATGGGTG
>VGGM01000416.1 GCA_016868515.1 Bacteroidota bacterium
TCAGGGCAGGGATATCAATCTTTCGGTTGAATGCCACGGGGGGAGCCATCTGCTGCCGGTACATGATCAATGGTATATAAATCAGTTTCCCGATCTTACAATAAGTGAGTACAACAACCTTATGCTGCTTGAGGAGAAGGCAGAAGAGCTTATTGAAGCCGGAACCCTGGCCGTTGCCACCGAAGCAGAATGGGCTGATGCCTGTGAGGAGCGTACCAGGCACAATCTGAAAAAGCTGAAAGAGATAGAGCACTTGTGCATTTGATATTAATCAAATCATTACCTTTGCGGGCAGTTAGGACCTGAACAAAACCTGATTGACTATGAATGCCAGACCTGTAGCTGTAATTACCGGGGCCAGCAGGGGTATAGGAAGAGCTATTGCGACAGCTCTGGCTCGTGAGGGTTTCGACATAGCAGCCATAGCGCGGACCGTTGATTCAGAAGCGATGGAAAGCCTTGCTCCGGAGGTGAACAATCTTGGAAGTCATTTTTTCCCGATAGGCCTCGATATAAGTCATACCGAACGTCATGCCGAGGTGATCTCCCTTATTCAGGAGCGGTATGGCCGCATAGATTTTCTTGTCAACAATGCCGGAGTTGCCCCGCTTCACCGGAGTGATATTCTCGAGATGACCGAGGAGAGTTATGACATGGTTACCGGCGTTAACCTGCGCGGTCCGGTGTTTTTTGCCCAGAAGGTTGCCCGCGAGATGATATGGTTAAAGGGACAGTATCCGGATATGCGCCCCGCAATGGTTTTCATTACCTCAATTTCGGCAAGCCTCTCCTCAACCAACAGGGGAGAGTACTGCATTTCGAAGGCAGGTCTGAGTCTTGCCACAACCATCTTTGCCGACAGGCTTGCCAGGGAGGGAATCAATGTATACGAGGTACGGCCGGGGATTACCAGAACAGATATGACCGCCAGGGTAGTTGAAAAATATGACAAGCTAATTGCTCAGGGACTTGTTCCACAGGGGCGCTGGGCGATGCCGGAAGACATTGCCAAGGGTGTGGCATCGATTGCAGGAGGCGACTGGGAATTCTCAACCGGTATGGTCTTCGAGATAAGCGGCGGAATGAATATACGGTCGCTCTGATTACTTTGCTGCATCTCTGTCTTTTGCCCATTCCATTACGAGTGCCGGAGCCTTCTTCATCAACAGAAGTCGTTTCATCTCATCCATGTAGGGCGCAACGTGCGAATAATAATGGATGAATCCCTCGCAGAGCGCATTCAGGTTGTCCTCCCCGGTTTCTGTTTTCAGGAACCTGTGTTTGGGGCATTCTCCCCTGCAGGCAAAGTAGTAAATGCATCTCAGGCATTTGCGGGGCAGATTGTTGCGCTTGTTAACCCCGAACTCAAACTGGGCCGGGCTCTGATACATATCGCGCAGATCTCTCTCCATTATATTTCCCAGTTGGTATTCAGTATATACGAAGTGATCGCACGAATAGACATCGCCGTTGTATTCAACCGCAAGAGCATCGCCACATGTTTCTGCATAGATACACAGGCCTGGTTTTGCACCTACCCATTGCGCCAGGGTCATATCGAAGGCCTGAACAAAGTATGATCCCACATCCCTTAAAACCCAGTAGTCGAATATATCGGTAAGGAATTCGCCGTATCCCTTTGCTGAAACGCTCCATGGGGCCATGTAGGAACCCATGGTTCCCGGCCTGACTATTACCGGCCTGGCGCCGGGGGAGGGTTGAACCACATGCTCAACAGCTGGCAGGAATTGCATGTATCTGCTGCCCAGCGATTTGAGAAAACGGTAAATCTCACCGCCCCTCCCTTCGCTGAGGTTACTGACTACCGAAAGGGTGTTGTAATCAACCTTATGAGCGATCATCAGGTTGACGGCCTGAATAACTTTCGCGAATGATGGCACACCCGCCCTGTTGACCCTTCGTGCGTCGTGTATGTCGCGGGGGCCGTCAACAGATATCCCCACAAGAAACCTGTTATCATGGAAAAACCTGCACCAGTCGGCTGTCAGCAGTGTGCCGTTGGTTTGGATTGAGTTGATTATTGTTTTACCTCCTGCATGTTTTTTCTGCAGGGTGATGGCCTTTTCGAAGAAACCCAGACCGGCCAGCAGCGGCTCGCCTCCGTGCCAGACAAATGTAATTTCAGGGATATCGGCAGCGGTGATGTACTGACTGATATACTCTTCAAGGACCTCCTGTGACATTACCTGCTTCCGGCCGCTGTAGATGGTGTCGGCCTTGTCGAGG
>VGGM01000417.1 GCA_016868515.1 Bacteroidota bacterium
GGCTGAAAAAAATCATATTCAATAGCATACCCGGGCCTGTATATAACAGCATTCTCAAGTCCCTTAACCTTTCGCATTGCCTTTATCTGAACATCCAGGGGAAGGCTGCTGGAAAAACCATTAATGTAGTATTCGTTTGTATCCCTGCCTTCAGGTTCAATAAACAGCTGATGAGCTTCCTTGTCGCCAAATGTTACTATCTTGTCTTCAATGCTGGGACAGTACCTTGGTCCCACACCTTTAATCTTTCCCTGAAAAAGCGGGCTGAACTCAAGTCCTGCCCGCAGCTCCTCATGTACGTCACTGTTTGTGTGGGTCAGCCAGCAACTAAGCTCATCTTTAATAGGGCTGCCGTCGTGCAGGTAGGAAAATCCTCTTCTTTCGCCGTCCCCTTTCTGTTCGGTCATCACTGAGAAATCGATGCTCCGGCCATCAATGCGCGCACTGGTGCCTGTCTTCATCCTGCTCACTTCAAAACCGAGCGTTCTCAGCTGTTCGCTCAGACCGCCTGATGCATTCTCTCCTGAACGCCCTCCTGAGCTCTTCCTGAAACCCACATGCATCAGCCCATTTAGAAATGTTCCGTTAGTCAGAATAACTGCCCCTGCCTTAAATATGTTGCCGAAAGAAGTAACTACGCCCTTAACGGTACCGTGCTCTACAATGATGCCCTCAGCGTGCTCCTGCCATATATGAAGGTTTTCTGTGTTCTCCAGAATTCTCCTCCACTCCCTGGTGAAAAGTTGCCGGTCGTTTTGAGCCCTCGGGCTCCACATTGCAGGGCCCTTCGATCTGTTCAGCATCCTGTACTGTATCATGCTTCTGTCGGTAACAATCCCAGACATGCCACCCATGGCGTCTATCTCTCTGACAATCTGCCCTTTGGCAATGCCGCCCATTGCAGGATTGCAGGACATCTGAGCCAGCTTTGTCATGTCCATTGTTATCAGGACGCTCTTCGCTCCCATCCTGGAGGCTGCCGATGCAGCTTCACAGCCAGCATGCCCTCCGCCAACCACTATTATATCATACGTGAAATTCATCCCTGTAAAGACGAAGATATATATCTTCTTTATTTCGCATCACCGAGGCAGCATTGTTATCTGAATCACCATAGCCGCACAGGTGAAGCACCGCATGAACCATTACCCTTCTCATCTCTTCACCAACCCACTCGTTGTAAATCTCAGCGTTTTTGGTGACTGTCCCGGTACCTATGTAAATCTCACCGGATACTTCCTTCCCGCTGCTGTAATCAAAGGTAATAACATCAGTACAGTAGTCGTGGTTCAGAAATTCAATGTTAACATCCCTTACGGTCTCGTCATCGGCGAATATGAAATCAATCCTGCCTGCAGACTTCTTTTCAGATTCAATCACACGGTTTATCCAGCGACGGTGGTTCCTTGCTGAACGTATTCTCCATCGTGTGTTGATATAATGATTGCAAATCATCAGGTTTCAGAAAGGCTAAAGAACATAGTAACCATGTTTCCCTTCTTGTTATACTCAAGCTTATCCGAAAGACGTTTCATCAGAAACACCCCTCTTCCCCTGATGTTTTCCCTGTTTTCCGGCATCGTGGGGTCGGGGACCGTCTCATGTGAAAAACCCTCACCCTCGTCAATAACAATAATTTCAAGAACGGTATCAGATTTTCTGAAACAAATTTCAACTGCTTTGGAACTTGCCCCCCTGTTTCCGTGAGTAATTGCATTATTTGCCGCCTCCATCACCGAAACGAGCACCTTTCCGTATGTCTCCCTGCCAATACCGAACATTCTGCCAGTCTGTTCGATAAACTCCTCCACAACTTTCAGATTGTGCAAATCAGATGATATCTTGACCGAAACTTCCAAAACAAAGGATAAAAGAGATTATACTGAAAAAAACAGGATTTGTTTCACTCTTTCCTAATTTTTTCCGGCCAGCCACAGTTCGGGATTAAGCTTTACGGTCTCCTCGTATACCATAAAAGTAAGTATGCCTTTATTTTCCCGATCAGAAAGAAACAGTTCGCCAATTGCCTGCTTTGTTTCCACTTTGTCGCCGGGCCTTACCTTTACATTAACAATGTTCTGGTAGACTGTCATGAACTTCCCGTGCCGGATAATAACAGCCATATTACCGCCCTGAATGGCAAACACCCTTGCCACCTCTCCTCTGAATACGCTTCTCACCTCTGTTTTTCCTGCCGATGTAATCTCTATACCGGGATTATCAAAAGTGACATTCTTCATTAG
>VGGM01000418.1 GCA_016868515.1 Bacteroidota bacterium
CTTAGCATGGCCACCCTTGGTTCCCCACCGATAATTGACTTATAGGTATTTGCAGTGGCAACCGCAATCTCTGCGAGTTCTTTTTCATTGGGGTCGGGATGAACGGCTCCATCGGCAAACATTATGATACCATCGTCACCAAATTCCTTATCATTAAGTATCATTATGAAAGCGCCTGATACAACTGAAATACCAGGGGCTGTCCTGACAAACTGAAAAGCCGGCCGCAAGACATCGCCTGTGGCATTGTCAGCACCCGCCACCTCGCCATCGGCATCACCTGCCTTGATCATCATAACGCCCAGATAGAGTGGATCTTCGATGAGCCGTGATGCCTCCTCCCTCGTAAGGCCCTTTGCCTTCCTGAGTTCAACCATCAGGTCAATGTACTTGTTCTTCATGGGATGATTCAGAGGATCGACTATTATTGCCTTGGCAATGTTTCCGTATCCCCTGGCGGATGCCTCAGCCATGATTGAATCCGGGTTCCCTATCAGAATGATTGACGCGAGACCCTCGGAAATTGCCTTATCGGCAGCTTCGAGGGTCCTTGGTTCCAGCCCTTCAGGCAAAACTATACGCATTCTCTTTTTTCTGGCACTTTCCTTAATCTTTTCTATCAATTCCATTGTATATCAATATTTTAAATAACTTCGAACATCCGACCCAAATGTACAAAATAATTGTCCTATTAACCAATTAATTTACACATGATTAAAATCAGTATTGTGATATTTCCAATACCTGTGTTAACTTACCCGGATTCGATGTATTTTTGAAGGTTTTTAGTTTCAGATGAACATACAGAAAGGTCTGATAGAATTAAGCAATTCACTGGAAGGCGAACTGTTTTCCGATGAGGTAACCAGAGTAGCATATTCCACCGATGCCTCTGTTTACCGTGAAAAACCTCTGGCAGTAGCATATCCGTCGGGCCCGGGCGACATCAAAAAGCTTATTCAATTCTGCAGGGAACACAAAACAGGTTTGACAGTGAGGGCCGCCGGAACATCACTCGCCGGCCAGGTTGTTGGCAGCGGGATTATCGCAGACATTTCGAGACACATGACCCGCATCCTCGATTTCAATCCGGAGGAAAAGTGGGTGCTGGTTGAACCCGGGGTTGTGCTTGACGAACTGAACCTGCATCTGAAACCTCTTGGCCTGTTCTTTGGTCCTGAAACTTCAACCTCCAACCGCTGCAATATCGGCGGAATGGTTGGTAACAACGCATGTGGCCTCCATTCACTCGTTTACGGTTCAACACGCGAACACCTCATCTCAGTGAAGTGCATCCTCAGTGATGGTTCCGAAACTGTTTTTTCCGACACAGCACCAAAAGAAATCATCGCATTATGCGCCGGAGATACCCTGGAAAACAAAATCTACCGCACAATATCTGATATCCTCTCTGATGAAGTAAACGCACGAATTATCAGGGAGGACTTCCCTCGTCCATCAATTCCACGGCGAAATACCGGCTATTGCCTTGATCTGCTTCTTGAATCCGAACCGTTTACGCCCGGAGGCCGGCCGCTGAATATCAGTCGCCTGATTGCAGGATCGGAAGGTACCCTGGCAATTGCCACCGAAATAAAACTGCGACTTGTCCCGCTGCCTCCACCTGTGAGGGGACTGCTCTGTGTTCATCTTCACGACCGACGGCAGGCCTTCAGCGCAAACCTTACAGCCCTCCGGTATAACCCCTCGGCCGTCGAAATGATGGACGACAGAATACTGCGGCTTACCGTAAACAACATGAGTCAGCGGAATAACCGATTTTTCATTTCGGGGGAACCGGGGGCAATTCTCATAATTGAGCTTACCGGTTACAGCATGAATGAAATTGAGGAGAAGTCGGCATCTCTTACTGAAGAACTAAAATCGCAGGGGTACGGTTATCACTTTCCCCTAATAACGGGAAAGGAGATTTCTCGGGTATGGGAACTCAGAAAAGCCGGACTTGGTGTCCTCTCCAACATGAAAGGCGATGCCAGGCCGGTATCGCTTATAGAGGATACCGCCGTAAAGGTGGAAGATCTTCCTGAATACATGGAGGAGCTCACTTCCATGCTGCTTAAGTATGGAAAAGACACAGTGCTGCATGCACACATTGGTACCGGAGAACTTCATGTAAGGCCTGTGCTGAACCTCAGGGACAGACACGATGTGGAACTCTTCAGGAAAATAGGGCTGGAAACCGCAAAACTTGTCAGGAAGTACAGGGGATCGC
>VGGM01000419.1 GCA_016868515.1 Bacteroidota bacterium
GTTGAGAAAGGTACCGCTACTAACCTGAAAAATTCGAACTACCGGATTGCCGGCAAGACAGGGACTGCCCAGATTGCAAATGAGAAATACGGATACCGCACAGGGTCGGGAGTTTCCTACCAGGCTTCATTCGTTGGGTATTTCCCCGCCGACAATCCCCTCTACTCGTGTATTGTGGTGGTAAATGCACCGTCGAATTCGGTCTATTACGGGAACCTTGTAGCCGGACCGGTATTTAAGGAGATTGCTGATAAGGTTTACGCAAAATACTTCTACAGGTTTCATGATATTGATGAGCGGGAAGAAGAAGCCGGGCCTGGTCATGCAATGGTCCCTCCTCTTGGCGGGGGCTATGGTGATGATGTTGTAAGGATAATGCGGGAGTTCCGTCTCAACCACACCAGGATACCACCGGCAGGGTGGATGGGGGCAGGCCGTCAGCATATTGATACACTGAGGCTGAGACCTATTCAGGTGGAAGATGGTGTTGTGCCCGATCTGAGGGGTGTAACACTAAGGGATGCACTTCACATACTTGAAAACGCAGGATGGTATGTAAAGTACAACGGAAGCGGCAGGGTCTCAAAACAGAGTCCAGCTGCAGGAACCAGGCTGCAAAAGGGCCTGGCTGTATACCTCGAACTTGTGATATGAAAGTTTTAGACGAAATATTGAATGGTATAGAGGTAATAAGGGTCTCCGGCGATACCCGGGTAATGGTAAGTTCCATTACATCCGATTCGGGTAAGGCGGGAACCGGGGCTGTTTTTGTGGCTGTGAAGGGAACGCGCACAGATGGTCATCTTTTTATTAATCAGGCTGTTAGTTCGGGGGCTGTGGTGGTTGTGTGTGAAAAGGCCCCACCTGAGGGCTTCCCGGGCGTGGTTACGGTTACCGTTCCTGACAGTGCTGCAGCGCTGGGGTATATGGCATCGGCCTTCTGGGGTAACCCTTCGGCTTCGCTGAGGCTTGTTGGGGTTACGGGAACCAATGGTAAGACAACAATAGCGACTCTTCTCTACCGGATGTTTACGGAACTGGGCTACAAGTGCGGATTATTGTCGACCGTTTGCAATTATGTTCACGAAAGGCAATACGAAGCGAGCCATACCACTCCCGATCCGGTTGCGCTGAATGGCATTCTGGCTGAGATGGTTGACGCCGGTTGCGAATATGCATTTATGGAGGTTAGTTCGCATGCATCCGATCAGAAAAGGATTGCCGGCATTGAGTTTTCGGGTGGCATTTTTACAAACCTTACCCATGATCACCTCGATTATCATAAGACGTTTGATAATTATCTGGCAGCAAAGAAGAGATTTTTTGACGGATTGGGCAGCAGGGCATTTGCGCTGGTAAACGCCGACGACCGCAACAGCAGGGTTATGATTCAGAACTGCAGGGCCGCAGTTCACAGCTATTCGCTCACACGACTGGCAGAATACAGGGCTTCGGTGTCGGAGCTGAGGCTCGATGGCATGAGTCTTAACATAGGTGGCAGGGAGGTATGGACTCCTTTTCTGGGCGGATTCAACGCCTCCAACCTGCTAGCCGTGTATGCCGCTTCACGTCTGCTGGGCGCGGCTGAAGAAGAGGCTTTGAGGGTACTGAGCGCCCTGACACCAGTGGCAGGGCGGCTTGAGATTATAAGGTCGGAAGAAGGGATTACGGGCCTTGTCGATTATGCGCACACACCCGATGCGCTAAAGAATGTAACCGATACAATCAACAGGGTCAGGATGGGATCGGTGAAACTGATAACGGTGATTGGGGCAGGCGGAGACAGGGACAGGACCAAGCGACCTCTGATGGCTTCGATAGCTGCTGCTGCAAGTGATGTGCTGATACTCACAAGCGATAATCCGCGCACCGAGGATCAGGAGAGGATACTTGATGAGATGGAGGCGGGGCTCAACTCTGTACTGAGGAAGAAAATGATGCGCATTGCCGACCGCCGGAGCGCAATAAGGACCGGTGTCAGGCTGGCCGTACCGGGAGACATTGTACTGGTTGCAGGCAAGGGGCACGAGACCTACCAGGAGATAAACGGGATCAGGCATCATTTTGATGACCGCGAAGAGCTGAGAAATGCATTCATGGACTTAAACCTTTAGGGAACCATGCTATACCACCTTTTCAAATACCTTAACAGCGTAGTTGACCTTCCCGGAGCCGGGTTGTTCAATTACATTTCGTTCAGGGCGGCAATGGCAGTGATTGCTTC
>VGGM01000420.1 GCA_016868515.1 Bacteroidota bacterium
CAGCCTGACAGAAATGGCAGGAAATTTGTTGCATATTGCTACTGATAAAGCGGGTTACTTTGTTTTTACCGGTGAGGTTTCAAACCGGACATACGTGCCCGACCAGGGAGTTGTGAGAATATTGATGAACAACGGTGAAATAAGGAATATTCAGGAGGTTTCAGACCTGTTTAACCACGGCCTGCTTTCACAAAACACAATTAAGTACTTTCTTTGTTACCCGAAAAAAATAAGAAACAGATTCTGAATGCATATGGAATTTACTGCAGAAATGATAGCCGCATACCTTAAAGGGACAATAGAAGGCAATCCCTCGGTTAAGGTAAGAACCATAGCCCGTATTGAGGAGGGCTTTGAAGGAGCACTCTCTTTCCTGGCAAACCCGAAGTATGAACAGTACATTTATACAACGGGTTCTTCTGTTGTACTGGTAAACAGGGATTTTGTTCCGGCATCACCGGTGAATGCCACCCTTGTGCGGGTTGACGACGCCTATAAGGCATTCGCATCGCTGCTTACAATGTATGAGCAGTCAAAACCCTCAAAAAAGGGGATCCACCCGACAGCAGTAATTGAAGAATCAGCCAGAATAGGGGCCGATGTTTATATCGGACCTTATGTTTACATTGGAGAGAATGTCGTGGTTGGTGATAAATGCAGCATATATTCCCATGTAAGTATTGGCGATAACAGCAGGACAGGCAGCGGCTGCAGGATTTATTCAGGCGTTCGGATATATCACGACACCATTATAGGCAACGGATGCACGATACATGCCGGCAGTGTGATAGGAGCCGACGGCTTCGGATTTGCACCGCAGTCAGACAGCGAATTCATGAAGGTACCCCAGATAGGTAATGTCATTCTTGAGGAGAACGTGGAGATAGGAGCCAATGTTTGTATCGATCGCGCAACAATCGGTTCCACAGTTATCAGGAGAGGAGTCAAACTCGACAACCTGATTCAGGTAGGTCATAATGTTGAGATTGGTGAAAACACAGTTATGGCAGGACAGACAGGCATAGCCGGTTCAACCAAGATAGGACGCAACTGTATGTTTGCCGGCCAGGTAGGTGTTATGGGCCACATCACTGTCGCCGACGGAACCAGGGTTGGGGCACAGTCAGGAATTGCCGGAGCTGTCAAAAAACCTGATTCGGTTATTATAGGTTCACCGGCCTTCGACTATCATAGTTTCATGAAGTCGTTCGTGGTATTTAAAAAACTGCCTGAAATGAAAAGTGCCATTGATAAACTTGAGAAAGGGTCAAAATAGTCTGATAATCAGCAATTACCTTTTACCGGTCTAAAAGAAATCATCTGAACCAAACCAAGTTAGCGGGCTTTCTGTTATGTTGTTCGAAAAAAATTTATTTCTTTTGTGCCGTTCAATACATTTGATTTCTTAAGAGATGACAGAAAAGCAGCGTACCCTTGCCAAAGAAGTCAGCCTGACAGGAAAAGGTCTTCATTCAGGTGTTGATGTTAAGATTACCTTCAAGCCGGCACCGGTTAATCACGGCTACAAATTCTGCAGGGTCGATATGCCCGGGAAACCTGTAATAAATGCTATTGCCGATAATGTAACCGATACTTCCAGAGGGACAACTCTGGTGGAAAACGGAGCCTCTGTCTCAACTATCGAACATGTGCTTGCTGCATTTCATGGCAAGCGGGTTGATAATGCCCTTATTGAGATTGACGGGCCGGAGGCCCCTATTATGAAGGGCAGTTCATACATGTTTACACAGGCAATAAACCAGGCCGGTATTGTCGAGCAGAACGCCGACAGGAACTACTACGTGGTGAAGGAAAAGATTGCTTTCTCGGATGAGGAGCATGGTGTGGACCTCATAATCTACCCCGACGACCACTTCAGCATAAATGTTCTTATTGATTACAACAGCAAGATACTCGGCAACCAGTATGCAATCCTCGATTCAATTGACGATTTTGAAGAAGAGATATGCCAGTGCCGGACTTTTGTTTTCTTTCATGAGCTTGAGCCTCTGTTTAAAATGGGCCTGATAAAGGGCGGCGACCTCGACAATGCCATCGTGATACTTGAAAAGGAAGTTCCGCAGGAAGAGATTGACCGGATTGCAAAGCTCTTCAACAAGCCGGGAATAACAACCCATAAGGCCGGAATACTGAATAATACGGAATTAAGGTATCCGAATGAACCGGCAAGGCATAAACTGCTTGACATTGTTGGTGA
>VGGM01000421.1 GCA_016868515.1 Bacteroidota bacterium
GTTATGGGGTGTAACACTGTCTATCCACTCCCTGCCGGGCAGCGATGGCCATGTTTTGCCGTCCCAGTCACCGCCCAGTATCCATGCCCCCGGTTCGAGGGTGCGGGCATAGTCACCAATGCGTGTAATGAATTCTTCGGGAGTGCCGGCATCGCGCAGCTGCACCGAGGTGAGGTTGGCACCACCCTGATAGAGGTGCACATGCGAGTCGATAAGGCCGGGAACTACGAACAGCCCCTTCATATCTTCAATTACAGTTGCCGGGCCTGCATGCTTCATTACCTGGCGGTGTGTGCCCACGGCAATGATTGTATCGCCGCCAACGGCCATGGCTTCGGCATAGGGTTGCCGGGGGTTGCCTGTCCATATACGGGCGTTGGTGATTATAAGTCCGGCTTCGGCCGGTTTGTCGCTGCAGGCTGCAGCAGCCATCAATAACAGCGGTGCCATAATGTAAATGATCAGTTTCTTCATGGTTATATGGTTACTCTCATAAATAATGAACCGGCGTTAGAAGCAGCAGGGCGAGCAGCAGGCCCCGGTTCCCCGTAAAAATGAGATGTTTCATCACTGGCCGGAATTGGTTGGCTGAAAATATTTCAGAGCGAATTTAAGAATAATGTGGGTGATATGCTATATTAGTGGCATTGACGACTAATACCGCCTGAATGAAAACCGCTGAGATATTTAAGAGGTTCTGGAAGCCCTATTCGGCCGAAAACCCCGCCGCGCAGAGAATTTATGATCTTTTCACCTCCGGGGGTGAGAGGGTGGTGCACGACCATATTGCGCTGCGCACCTTCGACGACCCGCGAATGAATATTGATGTGATATCGCAGGTGTTCACCCGCAACGGTTATGAGGCGAGGGGAACCTATGAGTTCAAAGCCAAGAAGCTGCTGGGACGCCATTTTGAGCATAAGAGCGACCCGCTTGCGCCAAAGGTTTTTATCAGCGAACTGCTCACGGGGCAGTGCAGCGGGTTCCTGCAGGAGACGGTGCGGGGGTATATTGATGGTATTGGCAGGGCGGGTTACAACGACCCCGACCTGGTTTACGGCGGGAGCATATGGGGCAGGATACCCTTCGGGACTTACAACCGGCTGAGGGAGGAGAGTGAGTATGCCGCGTGGCTGCTGGTTTATGGCTACAGGGCCAACCATTTCGCCATTAAGGTGAATGAACTGAAGAATTACCGAACTCTGCAGGAGGTTAACAGCTTCGTCAAATCGCACGGTTACCGTATGAACACCGTTGCCGGTGAAATTTACGGAACGCCTGAGGAGTTGCTTGAACAATCGGCCACCCTTGCCGAGGTGCTGCCGTTTGAGTTCAGCGACGGCGTGTTTGAGATCCCGCGCTGCTTCTACGAGTTTACCCTCAGGTACAACGACAGCACAGGGAAGGAGTACCCGGGCTTCATTGCGGCCAATGCCGACAAGATTTTCGAAAGCACAAACTACTACAGCCACAAGGGCGATATGATGTAAAACAGCTTCAGACCATGCTCATTCCTGTAGCTTCGGTGGCCGTTACACTCGACGGGAAGGGAGTTAAGCCTGTTTCGGTGAAGAATTCGGTTTATACATATTCACTTGACATTACGGGCAAACTTCATAACTTGGCGGTATCAGTAAGGTAGAGAAAAATGAAGAACATATCACCCTTTTTTAACCCTGTTGAATGGTTCAGGGCTTGGCGTTTCAAACGAAGCAATGCCAGGTTTCCCAAGTCGTCGTACGACCACGAGCTGTACCTATATTCAAAAATACTCAGCAGCCGTATGCTTCATTACGGCTATTTCGACGATACCGGCATTAAACCCGAATCGATCTCACTCGGAATGGTTGAGGATGCCCAGCGCAGGTATGCGGAGTTGCTGATTGAAAACATTGAGCCGGAAAACGGAGCGGTACTCGACGTCGGATGCGGGATGGGCGGACTGGCAGAGATGATAACCTCTCGCGGAATGGAGGTTGAGGTGCTTACTCCCGACAGGAACCAGATTGAGTTTATTGCAAAAAGCCAGCCGGGAGTTAAGAGTCACCGGTGCCGCTACGAGGAGTTTGTGCCTGAAAGGAAGTATGGCACAGTCATTAACTCGGAGTCGCTTCAGTACATAAAGCTTGATGATGCCTTCAGGAAAAGCGGAGAGGTGCTTGCCGGCGGCGGCAGGTGGATAATTGCCGACTATTT
>VGGM01000422.1 GCA_016868515.1 Bacteroidota bacterium
GCGAACCCTTTGCACTGCTGTCCATGTAAACCGGTCCTGCGGTATACTCGGCAACCACCGATCCGGTAGCCCTGCAGGCAGACATCAGCGCCTTCTCTGCATTATCGATTATCACCTCTTCGCCAAAGGCGTTGATGAAATGCTTTGTACGGCCGGTAATCCGGAATTTGTGAGGATAGAGCGAAGTGAAGGTAATGGTATCACCTATAATGTATCGCCATAGACCGCCGTTTGTAGAGATTACGATTGCATAATTATCGCCGGTTTTTACCTCGCCGATGTGCAGTGCCACAGGATTCTCGTCACCGGCCATGTCAGCCGGAATGAATTCGAAGAATACACCGTAGTCGAGCATCAGCAGCATATCGGATGACCCGGGGTCGTCCTGTAGTCCGAAAAATCCTTCACTGGCATTATAGCTTTCCATATACCGCATATTGCCGGAAGGGATTAATTCGCGGTAAACGGCGCGGTATGGTTCGAAGCTGATCCCTCCATGGAAGAATACCTCCAGATCGGGCCACAACTCAAGGATATTGCTACGGCCGGTATGGTTCAGGATATGCCTGAGGAGAACAAGGTTCCACGAAGGGACACCTGAAATGCTGGTTACATTCTCATTGATGGTTGCCCCGGTAATCATTTCCATCTTAAGTTCGAAATCCTCGATAAGTGCGATTTCGGCTTTCGGGGTTCTGATAATGTCTACCCAGAATGGGGCATTCTGTATCAATATTGCCGATAGGTCGCCATACAGTGAGTCGTTACTGAAGTTGTTAACCCGGTGACTGCCTCCAAGGGTAAGCCCCTTGCCCGAGAAGATACCGGTATCGGGGTAGAGCGAAAAGTAGATGGCAAGCATATCTTTCCCTCCCCTGAAATGGCACTCCTCGAGAGCTTCCCTGCTTACCGGAATGAACTTGCTTTTGCTGTCGGTAGTACCCGATGATTTAGCGAACCATCTTATATCACCGGGCCATGTGAGGTTTGACTCACCGTTCCTCATCCTCTGCAAAGTGGGGGCGAACTGTTCGTAGGTTTGTAGCGGCACTCTTTTCCGGAAAGTCTCCACCGTCTCGACAGAATTAAAGTCAAATCTCCTTCCGGCCTCGGTTTGTGAGGCTTTCGCGAGAAGTTTGAAAAGGACCTCTTCCTGTGTCTCGAACGGGTATTTCCTGAACAGGTCGATCTGATTCAGTCTCTTGGTGTAGAGCCAGTTTACTATTGATGGTATTATGGGCATTCAACTCTGATAATGGCGATATAAATATAAGTGATATCTGATATCTCAGGAGAATACTTCGCGGAGTATTTTTGCTGACTTCAGGTTTTTGAAACCGGGGATGTGCACATCGTAGAATCCCAGGATCCTTGTAAGCATTTCACGCCTCAGCGTTCCTGTCATTCCCTCAATGGCAGGGCCAGTGACGGGTTCCCCCAGCAGGATTCTGAAGATTCTGCTTTGCTCATGATTCATATAGTTTCCGCCGGCCGGCGGCATAAAGCAGAACACGCCGTTGTGAACATCAAACAGGTAGTCGCCATCATCGGCCGGTACGGTAGGCCCGAAACCAAGAAGGCGGGTCAGCTTTGCCATGAATTTCAGGTGGAAGTCGGGATCGGCACCGGTAGTGGAATCGTATCCGATTACTGATTCTTCGATGAATGCATACAGGCTTGTGTCATTTACCTCCTCACGAATGACGCGGTCAAGCACTTCTGCGAGGAAAATAGCAACTGCACTCTTGGTAACGCTGCAATGAATTGACACAGGCACGTGCGACAAGTAGCAACTTCGCATGTTATGAACATCTCTGCCCGGCTTATGGGAAGCCTCTATTTCAAGTATCATGAGAGGCTGGAAGATTACATTCCGTGTCCCCCTGCCGCTTCTTCCGGTACCGCGGGCAAGGTAAGCCTGCCTGCCATATCGTTCTGTTAAAACATTAACAATGCCTGAAGAGTCGCTGTAGCGTGTGAAGTGGATGACTATTCCCTTTGTCTTTTCGGTCATGCATCTTTGTTTGCACAAATTTAGCGATTGTGACAACCACGATAAAGCAGTGATGCCACTATAATCTGAAATATTGTATATTTACGCTTTAATTTTTCAGCAATCCATTCTGAATGAATGCAGTCAGCATAGATGAACTTGTCCGGCGGATCTCAAAACTGGCGAAGCAG
>VGGM01000423.1 GCA_016868515.1 Bacteroidota bacterium
CTACGTCACTACATTACGTCATTACGCCCTTTTTTAATACTTTAACTCGTAACTCGTAACTCGTAACTCTTTATCCTGATATCACACCTGAGCCGATAAGTTCCTCGCCGTCGTACCAGGCGGCGAACTGACCGGGGGTAATGCCTCTCTGCAGTTCGTTGAATATTATGTAGATACCGTTTTGCCTGCAGAACAGCCTTGCTTCCTGGAGCGGCTGACGGTAACGTATTCTTACCATGTAATCGCGTACCTCACCGGCACTCATTCTGAGGTCGGGCCTGATGAAGTGAATATGGTCGTTACCGATGAACAACCCTTTCCTGTTCAGTGCCGGGTGGGAGTGACCCTCGCCAACATAGATGGTATTTGAAACCGTGTCGGTTGCCAGAATAAAAAGAGGCTCCCTGTAACCCCCGATATTGAGACCCTTTCTCTGACCAATTGTATAGAAGTGGGCCCCTTTGTGACGGCCTGCCTTCTTCCCGTCCGCAGGTTTGAACGAGGGCGTCCTGCAGAGTTCAGAAAGAACAGACTCATCAGCGGAATAATCGGGAAGACCAGCAATTGGTTCTGAACCGGTACCTATTGCCGGGATCTCAATCACATCACCCTCGCAGGGTTCAAGCTTCTGCTGCAGGAATGTGGGCAGGTCGACCTTGCCTACAAAACAGATACCCTGAGAATCCTTTCTCTGTGCGGTTGGTAGTCCCAGATCGGCAGCTATCCGTCTTATATCGGGTTTGGTGAGGTGGCCTATGGGAAAGAGGGCAAAGGCGAGCTGATCCTGGTTAAGCTGGCACAGGAAGTAGCTCTGATCCTTGTTCTTGTCCTTTCCTGCAAGCAACCTGTACCATATCTTCCCGTCAGCCTCGTGGATATCCCTTCGGCAGTAATGACCGGTTGCAACGAAATCGCCCCCGAGTCTTCTGGCTTCTTCGGCAAAGGAGTCAAATTTGATCTCCCTGTTGCAGAGTACATCGGGATTGGGCGTCCGGCCCTTCTGATATTCCGAGAACATGTAGTCAATAACCCTCTGGCGGTAGGGTTCGCTGAGATCGACAAAGTGAAATGGTATATCGAGCTTCCTGGCAACCATTTCGGCAAACATATAATCGTCCTCCCAGTGGCACTCGCTCTGAAGAAGACCTGTTGTGTCATGCCAGTTTCTCATGAACAGGGCGCTTACGCGGTAACCCTGTTCCTTAAGAAGGTATGCAGCTACGCTCGAATCGACCCCCCCCGACAAGCCTATGACAACATGTTTCTTCACCTAGCAAAGATAAACTGATATCAGATAATCAGATATCAAATATCAGATATCAGATATTCTCTGAGTTTCCTTTCCGTAAGCCTGTACACCACCCATTCATCCATAGGTACTGCACCCATCTGTTCATAGAATTTTATGGCAGGATTCCATCTCAGAACCCACCACTCCATCCTTCCGCAGTCTCTTTCGAGAGCCACTTTTATGCAGTATTCCATAAGAGCCTTCCCGATACCAAGCTTGCGGTACTCAGGCTTCACATAAAGATCCTCGAGATAGAGTCCGGGCCGCCCGACAAAGGTTGAGAAGTTATGGAACCATAGAGCAAATCCAACCTCGCGACCATCGGCTATCGCAAAGACAACTTCAGCCACCCTGCGGGCCCCGAACAGGCTCTCTCCGAGTACCTCTGTTGTTGCAGTAACTTCATGACCAAGTTTTTCATATTCAGCCAGTTCCTTGATAAACTGTAATATCAGTGGTGTATCTTCTCTGGATGCCTGTCTGAATTCAGGTACAATTTTGCGCATGTTGATAATTCTTAGGAAAACAGAAATAAAAATCGGTATTTTTATGCTTCAATGAACAATGGGAGAATAATAAAATACACGGCATCGGCCGGCTCGGGTAAGACACACACACTCACCAGGGAATATATTCTACGTCTCTTTTCGATTCCCTTTTCCTACAGGAGAATTCTTGCGGTAACCTTCACCAACAAGGCAGCAGCCGAGATGAAGAGCCGTATTCTAGATGAGCTGGCTTCGATTGCCTCAGGCAGGGAGACTTCCATACTGAAGCATGTTGAGAACCAGCTTAACCTGCCACCGGGAAGGGGCAGAAAACTGGCATCGGAGATTCTCGCGGCGATTCTCACCGATTATTCAGCATTTTCCGTAGGAACCATCGACAGTT
>VGGM01000424.1 GCA_016868515.1 Bacteroidota bacterium
GGACTGCTTGAGGCCGATTTCGGCCTGCCTGTATCGCTGAATTTCAGCAAATTTTCTGTTGAGATTGAGGCAGGATACATACTGCCGCTAAACGAAGCATACGCCTCATCCAGGGGGTTTCTGCTTCTGGCATCAGTATATTTCACCATTTTCTGATCTTTACAAAATGAATGTACTGATCGTTGAAGATGAGAAGGCCCTTGCTGAAGAGATAGCATCATTCCTCAGATCAGAGAATTATTTGTGCGACCTTGCCTCCGACGGCACCGACGCCTCTGAAAAAATTGCAGTGAATCTTTATGACTTTGTGCTGCTCGACCTGGGGTTGCCTGATTATGAGGGGCTGGATCTCATTTCCGAGGCCAGGAAGCAGGGGAGCGAGGCATCATTCATTATCATAACGGCACGTGGGTCGGTAGAGGACAAGGTTAAGGGACTTGACCTTGGCGCCGATGACTACCTCGCCAAGCCGTTTGCCCTGCCCGAGCTTCTGTCGAGGATAAACGCCGTTGCCCGCCGTAAATTCAGAATAACCGACCCGGTAATAACACTTGGCAGGTTTGAAATGGAACCCCGGTCGCGCCGCCTCACCTGTAACGGCAGTGACGTTGAGCTTACCCGACGTGAGTTCGATCTGCTTCATTATCTTGTACTTAACAGAGAGAGGGTGCTGGCCAGGCATCAGCTATACGAGCATATCTGGGGAAATATTCTCGATGACCAGTACGATAGCAACTTCATTGACGTTCATATAAAAAACCTCAGGAAAAAACTTAACGCCCACGCTGAAACCCCCTGGCTTGAAACCGTAAGGGGGGTCGGCTACCGGGTCACAGCCGGCGGGCCGGAAAAGGTGCATTGAAAGAATGAAACTGAAATTCAAGCTTTCACTCTTTAACCTCATATCGAAACTTGCTGTTTCGGTTCTCTTCCTTATTTTCCTGCCCATGATGGTTGAGCGCATCAACCTTAGGCAGATAGATAACGATCTGATCCGCAAACGCGAACAGGTTATAAGCCTGATTCTCGATATTGGTATTGAGCCTTTTATCGGTTCTGATTCAACCGATGCGTTTGGCAGTTACAATATCCTGAAAGAGGAGTTTGTCAGCCTCGAAAGAATGGAGTCGCCTGAGGACATAAATGTGATTTATGCCGCTGCCCGCCTTATCGATGATGAAGAGATTGACTACAGGGTTCTGAACTACTCGCTCGTCATTGACGGCGATCCATATCTCCTCGAGGTTGGCAAAAGCATTGAAAGCATAATGCTTGCAAGGAGAAACATTTCTCGTATAATCACCTTTTTCATTATCATCATTGTGGTGGTTACCCTTATTGCCGACCTTCAGTCCACAGGAGTTCTTCTTGCCCCGCTCGACCGCATTACCGCCAAGCTGAAGGATAACAACACTCCCGGGCGATTCGACACGAGGCCTGTAAACACTTCAACATCCGATTTTCTGAAGCTTGATAAAGCCCTTTCCGACCAGATGACACAGATAGCGGATTTGTTCAGGAAGGAGAGGGAGACCACTGTCAATATCTCGCACGAGCTTATGACCCCCATATCGATTATCCGGAGCAAGCTTGAAAATCTGCTTTCAACGAAAGACCTCGACACTGAGCTGGCTTCAAAGGTGAGTGAATCGCTTAAGACCCTACACCGCCTCCAGAGCCTTGTCAACTCTCTGCTTACCATAGCACGCATCGAAAGCAGCCAGTACCTGAAGCAGGAGGTGGTTATCCCGGGCGAGATAATAGGTTCCATTGTTGCCGAGCTTGAACCGGTGGCTGAAGACAAGGGGGTTAAGCTTGAAAGCAGCTGCCCCGGCAGTTACTCCTTCGGCCCTGCTAACCGCGAGCTCCTGTTCTCAATGTTCTACAACGTAATATATAATGGTATAAAGAATACGGGAGCCGGGGGACGGGTACTTGTAACGGGCGGGGAGGAAGAGGGAAGGCTTACTGTCACAATATCAGATACCGGCCGCGGATTGTCGGAAGTACAGATAGCAAACCTCTTTTCGCGGTTCAAAAGCCGCGATGGACGCGAGACCGACGGTACAGGAATTGGTCTGGCCATTACCAGGGCAATAGCCGATTTTCACGGTATCGCAATATCGGTTACCTCGGTAGAGGGTTCCGGCACAAATTTTTTCTTCACT